>CANGUP010000088.1 GCA_947457105.1 Flavobacteriaceae bacterium | reverse complement strand
ATGCTTACTTTTTTCAAAGGGCTAAGTTACACATCACCAATAATGGGTGCGGTTTTAATGGTTACAACACCAATGATTGTCTTAATTCTTTCAGCTATTATTATGAAAGAACGAATGCAAAAACGTAAAATATTTGGAATAATATTAGGATTAGCAGGAACTATAACCTTGATTCTATACGGAAAATCGCTGGTTAATGCTCCAAATGCCACTTTAGGAAATTTACTCGTTTTTATCAATGCTATTTCTTATGGATTTTACTTGATTTTGGTAAAAAAACTAATGGATAAATACAATGCGTTCACTTTTGTAAAATGGATTTACACCTTTGGATTTATTATGGTTTTACCATTTGGCTGGAGTGAATTTCATGCAATAAATTGGTCAACAATTCCAACAGATATTTTCTGGAAAATAGGATTTGTAGTAGTGTTTTCAACATTCCTAACTTATCTATTAAATCTAATTTCGATGCGTGAGTTAAAACCAACAACAGTTGCCGTGTTCATCTATTTACAACCACTTTTTGCAACGATTTTTGCTGTTGGTTTAGGAAAAGACGAACTTAGTTTGGTAAAATTACTTTCGGCGATTTTAATTTTCGCAGGAGTTTATTTGGTAACACAAAAACGAGTAAAAAGTGAATAGTAATTAGTAAATAGCTTTGAAATCGATAAATTACTAATCACTTTTCGCTAATCACTAATCACTATTTCATATATTTGAAGTCTATAAAACATAAGAATGATACAATCAATGACTGGTTTTGGAAAAGCATCTTTGCAATTACCAACCAAAAAAATTACAGTAGAATTAAAATCACTAAACAGTAAAGGTTTAGATTTGAATACAAGAATGCCATCGGTTTACCGCGAAATGGAATTAGGTTTACGTAATCAAATTTCGCAACGATTAGAACGCGGAAAAATCGATTTTTCTCTTTACATTGAAAATACAGCTGAACAATCTTCAAGCAAAGTTAACAAAGCCGTTGTCAAGGATTATATGTCTCAGTTTAAAGACGTGCTGTATAGTAATATTAATATATCAGCAGGTTTTGAAGAATTTGATGTTGAACTTCTCAAAATGGCAATTAGAATGCCTGACGCATTAAAAACAGAACGTGATGAAATCGATGAAAACGAATGGAAAGAAATTCAAAAAGTCATCGATCAAGCATTAGAAAATATTGCAAATTTCAGAAAAGATGAAGGCGTTTCATTAGAAAAAGAATTTCTACATCGCATTGCCAACATTATGAAATTAATGAACGATGCTGTTGCTTATGATACTGAGCGTGTTGAAACTGTAAAAACAAGATTGAGAACAGCTCTTGATGAACTTCAAGTGAATGTTGACGAGAATCGTTTCGAACAAGAATTGATTTTTTATTTAGAAAAATACGATATTACAGAAGAGAAAGTTCGTTTAGAAAATCACCTAAATTATTTCATAGAAACCCTTGCAGGAACAGAAGCTAACGGAAGAAAACTAGGTTTCATCACGCAAGAAATGGGTAGAGAAATCAACACTATAGGTTCTAAATCAAACCATTCTGAAATGCAGAAATTGGTAGTGATGATGAAAGATGAGTTGGAGAAGATTAAGGAACAAGTTTTGAATGTTCTTTAAGAAGATAGAGAATAGAATAAAGAGAATAGACAACACAACTAAGAATGAATAAAGGAAAATTATTAGTATTCTCAGCGCCATCTGGTTCGGGAAAAACCACCATAGTAAGGCATTTATTAGCTCAAGAAGATTTGAATTTAGAATTTTCAATTTCTTGTGCAACACGTGAGCCAAGAGGTCAAGAAGTAGATGGAAAAGATTATTATTTTATCAGTTGGGAAGAATTTAAAAAACACATCAAAGCTGAAGAGTTTGTGGAATGGGAAGAAGTTTATACCAATAACTATTACGGAACCTTAAAAAGTGAAGTTGAACGCATTTAGGCAAAAGGCAAAAATGTAATTTTCGACATTGATGTTTCAGGTGGATTGCGAATTAAATCGAAATTTCCTCAAGAAACATTGGCTGTTTTTGTAAAACCACCAAGTGTTGACGAATTAAAACGAAGATTAAAACAGCGTTCCACAGAAAGTGACGAAAAAATAAATATGCGAATTGCAAAAGCACACGTTGAATTAGCAACCGCACCACAATTTGACAAAATCATTAAAAATTATGATTTAGATGTGGCGAAAGCTGAAGCCTATGAGTTGGTAAAAAGTTTTATTCAAGAATAATAATTACACAGAGTTACACAAAGAAAGCACGGAGAAACATAAAAAACTTCGTGAAACTCTGTGAAAATCCTCTGTGAAACTTTGTGAAATAAAATGAAAATAGGATTATATTTTGGAACCTTCAATCCAATTCACGTTGGACACATGATTATTGCTAATCACATGGCAGAACATTCCGATTTGGACCAAATTTGGATGGTTGTTACGCCACATAATCCACACAAACAGAAGAATACTTTATTGGATGATTACCAACGATTGCATTTAGTCAATTTAGCAACCGACGATTATCCTAAAATCAAAGCTTCAGATATTGAATTCAAATTACCTCAGCCTAATTATACGGTAAATACTTTAGCACATTTAAAAGATAAATTTCCGCAACACGAGTTTTGTTTGATTATGGGTGAAGACAATTTGAATTCGCTTCACAAATGGAAAAACTACGAATACATTTTAGAAAATCACGAGATTTATGTCTATCCAAGATTGAATTCAGGTGAAAGTATAGAATTTAACAAAGCGGTTTTAGATTTAAAAGATGCTGAAACTAGTTCAGCACCAAGAATTCATCGCGTTGGCGCGCCTTTTATCGAACTTTCCTCAACGTTTATTCGCGAAAGCATCAAAAACAAAAAAAATATTCGTCCGTTATTGCCTGAAAAAGTTTGGGAATATGTGGATCACAATAATTTTTATAGGAAGTAAAAATGAGAATTGAGTTTTTAATTTTTTTAGTAGTTTGTTTATTTGTGTTGTTAAAATTTCGCGGAAATATTAGACTACATATAATTTTAAACTTAATTATGTATGGTTTCTATATTTATCTTTGGTGGATGATGTACCAACCTTATACAAATTCTCATCATGGTGATAAAGGTTTAGGATTTGCGTTTGTCACAATTGCTACTATTCCGTTTTATTTATTGATTAACCTTTTTAATATTTTTATATTTAGAGAAAAAAAAGATTCGAATCAATTAATAATTTTTTATACACATGTTACAGGGCTTTTATTATGCTTAACTCATTTAATCGCTTTTTTGTATATGATTTATTAATATCATTATTTTTTATTTCGTTTAATTCGAATAGAAAATTTGAATTCATAACTTAACATTCCTTTACCACTAATTCGTTCAATCGTTTTGTAAATTTGTACTCTAAATATTTTTACAATGAACAATTTCGAATTATACAATCCTGTCAATTATGTTTTTGGCAAAGGACAAACAGAAAAATTAGCTACATTAGTTCCAAAAGATGCTAAAGTTTTATTGGCTTATGGTGGCGGAAGTATCTTTAAAAATGGTGTTCACGAAGCCGTAACTTCAGCTTTAAAAGGTTTTGAGATTATAGAATTTGGTGGTATCGAACCCAATCCAAGATTTGAAACGTTGATGAAAGCTGTTCAAATTGTTCGCGAACAAAAAATCGATTTTATTTTAGCAGTTGGTGGCGGAAGCGTTATTGATGGCGTAAAATTTATTTCGGCAGCAGTAAACTTTGAAGGCGATGCAGCAGATATTTTAAGAAAAAGAATTCTGTTTACCGATTTGTCTCAAGTAATTCCATTTGGAACTGTTTTAACCTTGCCTGCAACAGGTTCGGAAATGAATTCTGGTGCTGTGGTGAGTATTGAAGCAACTCATGAAAAACTAACTCTTGGCGGAAGCGCTTTGTTTCCAAAGTTCTCAATTGTTGATCCAACTGTGATTACTTCTTTACCAAAAAGACAATTGCAAAATGGTGTTGTTGATGCGTTCACACACGTTATGGAACAATATTTAACGTTTCAACACGATGCTTTATTACAAGATAGATTTGCAGAAAGCATTTTAAAAACTTTAATAGAAGTTGGACCAAGTGTAGTGGAAAATCCAGGTGATTATAAACTAGCTTCTAATTTTGTTTGGAGCGCAACAATGGCATTAAACGGATTGATTCAAAAAGGAGTTCCAAGTGATTGGGCAACTCACATGATTGGTCATGAATTAACGGCCTTGTACGAAATTGATCACGCAAGAACTTTAGCGATTATTGGTCCAAACTTATACAGAGTAATGTTTGAAACCAAGAAAGACAAACTAGCACAATATGGTGAAAGAGTTTGGAACATCACAGGAAATTCTGTAGAAGAAAAAGCCGAAAAAGCTATCGAAAAAACTATTGAATTTTTCCACACCATGGGAATGAAAACCAAAATCTCTGAAAACGCAGAAAACATAGAAAAAACTGCCGATTTTATTGTAAATCGTTTCGAAGAAAGAGGTTGGAAAGCGATGGGTGAAAAGCAAAATATCACTTTAGAAAAAGTTAGAGAAATTGTGGAAATGAGTTACTAGTTTTAGTGAAGAGTGAAAAGTAAATAGTGATTAGAATTTAAAATCCTTGTGCACTTTGCGCATTCTTCGTGTCTTAGTGGTTAAATAAAATCAAAAGGCGTTCAAGATATAGTTCCTGAACGCCTTTCTCAAACCCCAAAACAAAATTTTTAACTAACTAAACTTATGAAATCTCCTAACAGAAATCATGTTTAGAAATAACGGCCATTATTTCTTGTTATTGTTCTGAATATCATAATTTTAAGTTAAATTAATTTTTAACAAAATATTTCCTTAATAATCTTAAACTAACGCAATCGCATCGCTTTAAATAAATTTCAGTATTTTTGGATTATCAAACAAACTAATAATGAATCAATATCCAAAATTTGCAGTGATTGGTGGCGGAAGTTGGGCTACTGCAATTGCAAAAATGTTGTGCGTCAATCTAGACGAAATTGCTTGGTACATGAGAAATCAATCAGCAATTGACCATATAAAATCTCAAAAACACAATCCAAATTATTTAAGTTCAGTAGAATTTGACACTAATAAATTGCGATTAACTTCCGATATTAATGAAGCTGTTGCATATGCTGATTATATCATTTTCGCTATTCCATCGGCATTTTTAAGCTCAGAATTAGAGAAACTTACTGTTAGCTTACAAGGCAAAGTAATCTTCTCTGCCATTAAAGGAATTGTTCCTGAAACCTTTTTGATTGTTGGCGAGCATTTCAACAAAAAATTTGATATTCCTTTTGAAAATATTGGAGTAATCACTGGACCATGTCATGCAGAAGAAGTAGCTTTAGAAAGACTTTCCTATTTGACAATTGCTTGTGGCGATTCAAATAAAGCTAAAGTTGTAGCCAAAGTTCTTGCCGGAAATTACATTAAAACTAAAATCTCTGACGACATTATCGGAACGGAATATGCAGCTATGTTGAAAAACATTTACGCTATTGCTGCAGGAATTGCTCACGGATTGGGTTATGGTGACAATTTTCAATCAGTTATTATGAGTAATGCCATTCGTGAAATGAAAAAATTCATAAGAAAAGTGCATAAAATGAAACGTAATATTAATAATTCGGCTTATTTGGGCGATTTATTAGTTACAGGATATTCTGTCTTCTCTAGAAATAGAATGTTCGGAAACATGATTGGAAAAGGATACACTGTAAAATCGGCAATGATGGAAATGAGCATGGTTGCCGAAGGTTACTATGCCGTAAAAAGTGCTTACAAATTAAACCAAGAATACAAAGCTAAAACGCCAATTATTAATGCCGTTTACGAAATCTTGTACGAAGGTAAAGATGCTAAAAGTACATTTAAAAAACTAACCGATAAATTAGATTAAAATGAGCGAACGTTGGAAATATCAGTTAAAAATGGGTGGATTTTGGGGTGTTTTTATGGTTGTTTTTATGACCTTATTTGAGCTTAAAGAAAAAACTATTTCGCAACAACTTTCGGAAAATAATTTCTACATAAGAGCAGTTTCTTATATTGTGATAGGTATCTTCGTTTTAGGATATTTTAGCTGGAAAGAAAAGGTTAAAAGAGAAAATTCTGCCAAGAAATAAACAACTACCTAACAATCACACCGTCAACAAACAAAATCGGTACTCCCTCAACATAATCTGGAGTTATGGTTTGGGCACGGAAGATGAATTTTTTGTCATACAAAGTATCGCCAATAAAATAAGATACCATAAATTCGTTGTTCAATCGAAGAACACTTGTTTCAACCATTTCTACTTTCACTACAGAAACAGCTGGCACACTTGAAAATGCATGACGTAAAAGTGATGTTTTTTTCATTTCTCCATCAAGAGTACCAAAAGCTTTTGAAACTACCATAACGCCATCTAAATCAAAGTCAGAATCATTTACTAAATAAACGTACCAAACTTTTTCCATAAAGTCATCACTCCATTCTTGAACGGCAGCAAGGAATACATTTTCTACTTTTGGGATGGTAATATCTGCTTTCATTTTTGAGAGAATAAATGATAGACTAAAAATAATAGACACGCAGATGAATCTATCATCTATCAGTCTATTATCTATTCGTCTTTTATATACTTGATTTAAATTGCTCTAAGAAACGAACATCATTTTCAAAGAACATTCTGATGTCGCCAATTTGGTGTAAAAGCATTGCTATACGTTCGATTCCCATTCCGAAAGCGAAACCTGAGAATTCATCTGAATTGATACCGCAGTTTTTTAGAACATTTGGATCAACCATTCCGCAACCTCCAATTTCTAACCAACCTGTTCCTTTAGTAATTCTATAATCGGTTTCGGTTTTTAAACCCCAATAAATATCAATTTCGGCGCTTGGTTCAGTAAAAGGAAAATAACTTGGGCGCAAACGAATTTTAGATTTTCCGAACATTTCTTTAGTGAAATAAAGTAATGTTTGTTTTAAATCGGCAAACGAAACGTCTTTGTCAATATACAAACCTTCCACTTGATGAAAAATACAGTGTGAACGTGACGAAACCGCTTCATTACGAAAAACTCTTCCTGGAGAAATCGTACGAATTGGTGGTTTATTGTTTTCCATATAACGCACTTGCACTGATGAAGTATGAGTTCTCAATAAAACATCAGGATTGGTTTGAATGAAAAACGTGTCTTGCATATCTCTTGCTGGATGATATTCTGGCAAATTTAATGCAGTAAAATTATGCCAATCGTCTTCAATTTCTGGACCTTCAGAAACGTTGAATCCGATGGTTGAAAAAATGTCAATAATTTGATTTTTTACTAAGGAAATAGGATGACGAGAACCAATTTGAATAGGTTCACCTGGGCGAGACAAATCGCCATAAAAACCTTTTACTTCTTCTTTGCTTTCTAGCTCTTCTTGAATGGTTTTTACTTTTTCTTCGGCAACAGCTTTAAGTGTATTAATTACTTGTCCGAAGTCTTTCTTTTGGTCGTTTGGAATGTTTTTGAACTCATTAAAAAGTTCTTTCAACAATCCTTTACTTCCCAAATACTTTATACGAAATTGCTCTAACGATTCTTTATTTTTATCGTTAAATGCTTTAGCTTCTTCAATATGTTGTTTAATCTTGTCTATCATCGGTCGTTCTTTGAAGGTGCAAATTTAAGTTTTTTTAGTGATTAGTGAATAAAAAAGTGAAGAGTAAATAGTTATTGCAGAAAAATATTTTATCCTCTCAATAGACTAATTACTTAACACTTTTTACTAATTACTTTATAAGTTCTTTCTCAACGAAGTAATTCACAATGGCATCTTTCATTAAAATAGTTTGTTCACCTGCTTTTAATGGTGGTAATTCTTCTTTTACTTTGTAATGAGGCCATCCGTCTTTATCGAAAAATTCGAATTCGTAGTAACCATAGGGTTCTAATAATCTACAAATGGCAATGTGCATTAGGTTTACTTTTTCGTCTTTTTTAAATAACTGTTGGAATTTTCCAAGTTCTTGAATTCCAATTAAGTATATTATTGCATCTAAGTCAAGTTGTTCTCCTTCGGCAAATTGATTGGAAAGGATTTCAACGACTTTTTCCCATCGTTCTTTTAGTTGTATATCTCGAGACATTTTTTTTATTTAGAGAAAAGAAAATAGAGAAAAGAAAATAGACTTTTCAACTACAATTTTCAATTAGTTTGCAAATATATCACATTTACCATCTTTTCTCTTTGTTCTATTTTCTATATTCTTATATCTTTACCGCTTACTTTTATTAAATTTATGGGATTTATCGATATTTTTTTTGCAGTTTTGTTAGGTTTTGCAGCTTTTAAAGGTTTGCGAAACGGATTGTTTGTTGAATTGGCTTCATTGATTTCGTTTTTTGTTGGAATTTATATTGCAGTAAAATTTTCTTACATTGTTGGAAGTTTTATTGGCGACAGCAAAACGGCGAAAGTTGCAGCATTTATAATCACTTTACTTATTGTAATAATTGCAATTCACTTGTTAGCAAAAGTATTTTCTAAAATTGCAGATTTTGTCTTTTTAGGTTGGTTGAATAAACTGGGCGGCGCATTTTTTGCCGTCTTGAAAACCACTTTATTGTTAGGTATTGTGTTGAGCTTGTTCCAAAAAGTGAATATTAATGATGCTTTGATAAGTAAAGAAACTCAAGAAAATTCTGTTTTTTTCAATCCAATATTAAAAACATCTGAATTTATGTTGCCTGTTTTAACCGATTGGTTTAAGGATTTGAAAGAGAAAGTTTAGTTTTAAATCGCAGTTTCAGAAGTCAGACTTTGATAATAAAATTATAATATGGAAATATTATTTACAATAGTTGGAATATTACTTTCAGTCATTATAATTTATATCGGTGCAAAAGAATACTTGAAACTAAAAAAAGATAGACAATTAATAGACTCAATATTATCGGTTGATGATAAAGAAACTGATGATTTACGAATAACATCCATGTCTGCTCTTAATGTTTTTGTAAACTTTGGAAGTGAATTCGATTATTGCAAATTTCATTTCACTAAAAAAGAATGTTTTATATATTTAAGATATTCATATCCTACCAATTTATATAGCGGTCCTTTAGTTATAAAAAGTGAATTTTCGAATAAATACTCTTATTTGAGTACGTTTTATATCAAAAAACTTGATGTTAAAAATAATAATGAAATTTCAATTTGTATAAAAAATAAAACCTTTATTGGAACAAAATATAATTTGAATTTGACTTCAATTTCCGAATCTGATTTGGATTTAATAATGAGAAATCTTTCAATTAAAAGTTAGATTCCTACGAAATGACAAACGGTATCGATAAACTATTTAACGCTAAGCACTGAAAACTGCGACTGCGACTGAAAACTAATTCAACTCTTTAATCGCTTCATCACTTATCCAACCAGTAGTTTCATCAGTAAGTTGAACTTTTTTCCAGTTGGCTATGCTTTCTAGAATGTACACTTTTGTTCCTTCGTGAAGTAAAATCGTTTCGGGACTTGATGCTTTTGGTTCGCCTTTTACTGATGCTGTTTCGGCAAAAACTATCGCTGGTCTTTCAGTTGCTAATCGGTTTTTTTCGAATAATGCTGAGAAGACAGAAGTTAATAACAACAATAAAATCACAAACATTCCTGTAAAATAAATACGCTTCTTAAAAGCCGTTGGTGAGAAATAATATCCGATAAAAAACGCTAAAAATACAAACGCGAACGCAACTGCAATCCAAGCCCAAGTATCGTATCGATAGCATGAAGTGAAATCGGAAATTAATTTATCGAAACCTACTTTTGGAATGATTTTAATATCGTCAATAGCCATTTTTCTGGCAAATTCTAAGTTGGTTTGAATTTCAGGATCGTTCGGATTTAGTTGTAATGCTTTTTCATAATTGTAAATTGCTGGTGCAACTTTATGCAATTTATAATAACAATTTCCAAGGTTGAAATACAACTCAGCCGATTGTTGACCATTAGCTAAAACACTTTCGTAACTTGTAATTGCTGCTTCATATTTTCCATCGTTATATTGGATATTTCCATCTACAAAAGGATTAGAAACATCGGTTGCAAAAACAGATGCAGAAATAAATAGAAACAAATAAAAAAACTTCTTCATGATTACTATTTAATTTGTTTTTCTAAACTCGAAATAATCTCAACAGCTTTATCATAATCTTGATGAATTATAGTGCTTGTTGATGGCGCATATCGAGCTAATTCACAACTTTCGGTCAAGGTTATAAATTCTGTCACCGTTTCTGAATTTGCATTTCGCGAAAGTAGAATTTCAGTGATTTTATCTTTACTCATTTCTGAAGTTTCGATATTTAATTTGGCTTTCAAGAAATTGTGCATTGCTTTTTCTAATGCAATATAAAATGGCTCTTTATTGTTGATTTGTTTTTTGGCTTCCGATAAATATTTCTTAGCTAAAGCATTAGCTCTTTTGGTTTTATTCCCAATAATATCCGCATCTTGAGTGTCTTTTCGCTTTTTAACAATAACTAGAACTGGAATTAGTAAAAAAGGCAAAAATAGCAATCCATAAAATAATCCTGAACCTAGGAAATCGTCTGATTCTTTACTTTCTAACTCCGTTTTTTGTTTGATAAAGGCGAATGATTTTGAAGGTGTTACTACAGTTTTTGAGGTAGCATCTGCAGAATTTACATTAGAATTTACAACTCCTGGTCCATCCAAAACATTCAACATAATGTTTGGAGAAGCAATTGTTTTATAGCTTCCAGTTGAAAGGTCAAAATAAGAAAACTCCAAACCTTTAATCGGAAAATTTCCTTTAGATTGTGGAATAATGGTATATCTATCGGAAATACTTCCTGTCATTCCAGACAATGGCGTAGAAACATTTTCTGAATGTTCTGGATCATACATTTCAAGTTCGGAAGGAACTACTGGTTTTGGTAAATTGAATAATTTTAAGTTTCCAATTCCTGTTACTTTAATGTCTAAATCAAGAGATTCTCCATTTTTTAAAGTTGTTTTGGATGGAAGAACACTGAAATTGAATTTACCAACTGCACCAGTAAAATTTGCAGGTTTTCCGGCTTCAGGTAGTGGTTTTACGTCTATAACTTTACTTCCTGCTGAAACTCTTTTACTATCGTCTACAAGTTGAACTTGACCAAAAAAGTTTGGTCTTCCTCTAGGAACTTGACAATCAATATCTAAAGACAATGGCTCTATGACAAGTTTTCCAGCTTTTTGCGGATAAAGTACCGTTTTTCTTAAAACTACATAGCGATAACGCTCGCCTTTAAACATTCCTTCTTCTGCAACTAGCTGTTTTACATCTATATTTTGACTCCAAAAATCTTTGTACTTTGGCTTATTAAGTTCTTGCCAATTTGTTATACCAATGTTATAACTAAAATATAGTTTATAAACCACTGTTATGGGTTCATTTACATAAGGATTAGTTTTAGAAATATCTGCAACTAAATATAAATTATTATCTGCTCTAACGGTTGCGGGATCATTGGCATCATTTGGTTGATTTACTGCATTAGTTACCGTAATTTTTATTGGTAACGTTTTGTATATCTGACCATTAATTTCAATTAAAGCTTGTTTGATAACCAAGTTACCTTTTTTTAATGGCAACAATACATAAGAGTAAGTTTTTTGAAATGAACCTCTTCCATTAACCCAAGATTCACTGATAGATTGGCTTGGTCCGCCAACTACTCTAAAACCACTAGCTTCAAAATTTGGCGGTATAAAATTATCACCATCTTCGTTCATTGAAAACTCAATTCGAACTCTTTCATTTAAGCCCAAAGTATTTTTGCTCACATTTGCTTCAAATTTTACTTGAGCAACTAGTGAATTAGCTAAAAATAAAACAATTAAAATTACTATTCTTCTCATCTTCTGCATTGTAATTATAAAATAACTACCAATCTTTTTCAGGTTTTTTAGGATTTGCTAATGCCTTTTGAGCATTTACTTTTTCTTGAACTTTTTTCTCTTCGTTGTTCACTGCGTCAAGCAAATTATCTATACGTTGTTTTGACGCACCAGACGGTTTAGGTTGTTGAGGTTGATTCCCTTTATCTTTATCATCGTTTCTGTCTTTTTTATCTTTATTTTTGTCCTTGTTTTTATCGTTATCTTTTTCAGGCTCTTTCTTTTCCTCTTTTTTCTCTTTCTCTTGGTCTTTTTTATTCTCTTTAGGTTTTTCTGGCGGTGGATTGTCTTTTAGCATTTTTTTTGCCAAAGCATAATTGTATCGAGTTTCTTCATCGTTTGGATTGTTTCTCAATGCGTTTTTATAAGCTTCAACAGCACCTTGATATTCTTTTTCTTTCATCAAAACATT
>CANGUP010000087.1 GCA_947457105.1 Flavobacteriaceae bacterium | reverse complement strand
TTGATTTTGCCTAAAGCTTCCATATAGTTATAAACGTCTTTAATTGTTGTTGTTCCAATTTTTGTAATAACATCACCTTCTTTAATTCCAGCAACTTGTGCAGGTCTATTTTCTGTTACGCCATCAACATGTAAACCATCAGGATGCTCTGAGTAATCAGGCATAATTCCCATCGTTACTTTGTATTTTGGTCTTGTTTTTCCGGCATTAGCTTTAGTTTTAGTAAATTCTACTTTATCTAAATCAGCCACATCATTAGCAATTCTAAAAACAAATTCTACAATATTTTTTACACCATTGAAATTAATTTTATCAGTATCATCGCTTGGTTTGTGGTAATCGCCATGCGTTCCTGTAAAGAAATTTAAAACCGAAATATCTTTCAAATAAAACGAAGTATGATCAGTTGGTCCGATACCGCTGTCTTCTGTTGTTACATTAAAACCAGCTGGTTTGTTTTTCTCAACAATTTTTTTGAATTCTGGAGATGTTCCAACACCACCAACAATAATCTCTTTTTTGTCGCTCAAACGTCCAATCATGTCCATGTTAATCATAGCAACCACATTTGGATACAATGTTTTCAATGTTTCCGCCATGTGTTTAGAACCAATCAAACCATCTTCTTCACCAGAAAATAAAGCAAAAATATAGTTGGCCTTTTCAGTAGTTTTATTTTTTGACAACATACGTGCCAATTCTAAAACACCAGAAACTCCAGAAGCATTATCATCAGCTCCATTGTGAATTTCTCCTTTAGAATTTGGTTTGGTTGAATTGTTGTGCTCGTTCAATCCTAAATGGTCATAATGCGCACCAATTACGATAGTTTTAGCTGCTTTATTGTCTAAATAAGCAATAACATTTCTACCATTATTAGTTTCGCTTTTATCGGTAATAGAATCGTTTGGACTCAATCGAACTTTGTAGTCAAATTTTTGTATATACGTTTTTCCAGCATATGGTTTTAACCCCAAAGCTTTGAATTGTGCCGAAATATAATCAGCAGCTTTTTGTTCACCAACAGAACCTGTTAAACGACCTTTCAACTCATCGGAAGCTAAATAAGATATATGTTTGTTAAGAAGTCCTGGTTTTACATTTTCAGTTTCGTCACTATCAACCCAATCCGCAATAAAAACATTAGTTTCACGAGCTGCAGTTTGTTGACGATTGCTAGACCAAACCAATTTCTTTCCGTCTGGTGAAAACATTGGAAAAGCGTTAAATTCACTTTCCCATGTTATTTGTTTCAAATTGCTTCCGTCTACATCAATCATGTACAATTGAAAATCGTATCCACGAGTAGAATGATGATTAGAAGAAAATATGATTTTTTTGTCAGATGGATGGAAAAAAGGAGCCCAATTGGCTTTTCCTAAATTAGTTACTTGTTTGATATCAGTACCATCAACATTACAAGTGTAGATTTCCATTTCTGTTGGAGCTACTACATTTTCTGCCAATAAATCTTTGTATTCTTTAATGTCTTTTTCAGTTTTTGGTCGAGATGAACGGAAAACTAATTTTTTACTATCGTTTGAAAAGAAACTTCCACCATCATATCCTAAACCATTGGTAACTTGTTTCAAATTACTTCCGTCAATGTCCATTGTCCACAATTCTAAATCACCAGAGCGAGTAGAAGTGAAGGCAATTTTTTTTCCATCTGGAGAAACTACAGCTTCAGCATCATATCCTGGAGTATTGGTTAATTGTTTTACAATGTTACCATTCATATCGGCAATATAAATATCAAATTCTGGATAAACTGCCCAAAGGTATTTTCCGTCTTTTGGTTTTGGTGGCGCTGGACAAGCTTCGTTTGAAGTGTGTGTTGAGGCATAAATTATATGTTTTCCATCTGGCATAAAATAAGAACAAGTAGTTCTTCCTTTTCCAGTAGAAATCAATTTTAAACTATTGAAATCTGTTATTGGCTGTGTTAAATTTAAAGAATAAATTTGATCACATTGTACTCCAAATTGTTTGTTAGTTACTTGAAGTGTTAAGCTCTTTCCATCTGGACTAAAATAAGCTTCAGCGTTATCTCCACCAAAAGTAAGTTTTTGAATATTTTTAAGATTTTTCTCTTGTCCAAAAACGTTCAAAGAAAGCAGAAGAAAAAAGAATTTAGCAAATGAATTTAGTTTTGAAGTATTTAGATACATATATAATTTGATAAAGTATTTATTTAAAAGCAAGCAAAGATAATAAAATGGATTTTTTCACTCTAGTGGTTTACAATAAAATATAGGTTTATTTAAAACTTATTTAAGCGATTACTAAAAAAAATCCCAAGATGTTGACCTTGAGATTTTAATTTATTTTTTAATAGCTTCTTCATATTTTTCGCCAACTTTTTTCCAATTGATGACATTAAAAAAAACTTCAATGTATTTCTTTCTTTTGTTTTGATAATTCAAATAGTAAGCATGTTCCCAAACGTCGATAGCTAAGATTGGAGTTCCTGCAACAAGCGCTCTTGGCATTAAAGGATTGTCTTGATTTGGCGTACTTGTAACTTGTAGTTTTCCTGTTTTATCAACAATCAACCAAGCCCAACCTGAACCAAATTGTTTAGTAGCAGCATCTTCAAACTGGATTTTAAAATTATCAAATGAACCAAAATCTTTATCAATGGCACTTGCCAAAGTATCAGAAGGTTTTCCGCCAGCTTTTGGTGCCATAATGTCAAAATACAAAGTATGATTGTAGTAACCACCTAAATTGTTCCGTAAATCGGCATTATTTAAATCCAATTTTTTGAAAATATCTTCGATTGGAAGGCTTTCTAACTCGGTTCCAGCCAAAGCTTTATTTAAGTTGTTGGTGTAAGTTAAATAATGTTTAGAGTAATGTACTTCCATGGTCATAGCATCAATATTTGGCGCTAAGGCATCATAGTTATAAGGAAGTTTAAGCAATTCAAAGGCACCAGCATCAGCTTTAACGTCTTCTGGTAAACCTATAGTCATTTTTTCTTCTTTAGAAGGAAGAGGCACTTCGACTACTTCGGTATATTTTTTCCTTTTGCAAGAACCAATAGAAAGGAAAAAAATCGAACTTAATACTATTAAAACTAAATTTTTCATTGGTTATCTCTTTTTAACTAAATCAGTGATGGCTTCAATGTATAATTCCTTGCATTCATCTTGAGTAAGATGACTTATTTGCATCCAAGCATTCATTTTAAACGCATTTCTTAAGTCATATACAGGATAAATACGATTGGTAATTGTTCCGTGAGTTGATTGTTTATATAAGGCATACAAACGCAACTGAACATCTTGTGGTAGTTCGGCTTGTGTTATTGTATTTGCCAATGTTACGGCATTTTCGAAGCGTTTTTCTAAATCTTCTTGCATTTATTTGCTAGCAACTATAGTTTGATTTCCTATTGCTTTTTGTCCAATTTTTACGTTTACATTGGTTCCAATTGGTAAATAAATATCAACTCTTGAACCAAATTTGATAAATCCAGCATCTTCACCTTGTCTTACTTGCATTCCTTCTTCAGCATAATTTACAATTCTTTTTGCCAATGCACCAGCAATTTGTCGGTACATAATTTCACCAAAAATTCTATTTTCAATTACAACCGTTGTTCTTTCGTTTTCCGTACTAGCTTTTGGATGCCAAGCTACAAGATATTTTCCAGGATGATATTTACTGTATCTTACTTTTCCACTTGTAGCATAACGAGTTACGTGTACATTTATTGGCGACATAAAGATAGAAACTTGTAAACGTTGGTCTTTAAAATATTCAGGTTCAAAAACTTCTTCAATTACTACCACTTTTCCATCTACTGGAGCAATGATATTGTAATCGTTTACTTCTAAAGGTCTCTTTGGATTTCTAAAAAATTGCAATACAGTCACTAAAAGTAATAGCAATACAATTTGTACTGACTTTAAAATCCAAGGATTTGATATAACCATTGGAGAAACTAATAGTAAAACTACAAATAGAGTAGTAGAAATAAGAATAATCTTGGCACCTTCTTTATGAAACATAATCTAAAATTTGATAAAATAAAAATACAAATGGAGCTACAAATATAATACTATCTAAGCGATCTAGAATGCCTCCATGTCCTGGCATAATTTTTCCGCTGTCTTTAACGCCAGCAATACGCTTGAATTTCGATTCAATTAAATCTCCCAAAGTACTGAAAATACTAATGATAATGGCACTAACAGTCCAAATTAAAACTGATGTATTAAAGTATTTCGGATTGGGGTGGAAATAGTATTTTGATATTAAAAATCCTGCTAAAACCGAGAAAACCATTCCTCCAAAAAAGCCTTCAATGGTTTTTTTAGGTGATATTTTCTCTAATAATTTATGTTTTCCAATTGATTTTCCTACGATGTAAGCAAAAGTGTCGTTGGTCCAAATAAGGATAAAAATACTAATGATAATTTTTGGTCTGAAATTATTTCCATCAAATGGAATTTTTGCAATTATAATAAAGGGTAAAATTACATAGCCAATTAGGTAAATGTATTTTGAAATTGTATCAATTTTTTCTTTTTTAGTATTGAAAAGTAAAAGCAAACATTTTATGGAAACAAAAAGCGTTGCAATTAATATTAAAATATCATTGGTTTTGTTTGTTCTAAATTGACTTCCCAGGTAAAATGCGACACCTCCAACAATAATGGGAAGAATTTTATTTATATTGATTAGTTGGCAAAACTCATAAATCGCAATGAGCATGAAAAAGCCGAACAGTAAAAAAAAACTATTAGGAGAGTCAGAGTAGGATGTAACAAAAAGTAAAAGTGTTACATAAACTACACCCGAAAGTAATCTCGTTAGCGATTCACTCATTTTATAAATCTTCTAAAAGAAGTAGGTAAAGATTTTTGGCACAACTTCCATAGGTCAAGAAATCTTCTTCTTGTACTTTTTCAAAATATTTTATGGTCGTAATATTGGTAGGATAGTCTTTATCGTATTTTTTCTTGATAACTCTCAAACCATCACTCTTAGATTCTAAAATCTGACTTGTAGTAGCAAGTATTACAATGTTGTCAGGTAATTCGTTAGGTTTTTTCTGTTTGATTTGGTTAGAAGAAAACAACACAGAACCTTCATCAGCAACCAAATTTTCACAACTTGCAAAAAAGAATTTAGGTTCTGTTGGATTAGTATAGCTTAGTTTATTTTCGTCTAAAAGGTTGTAAAGTTTAGGCTCAAAACACAATACTTCACTCTCAAACCAATCATTTTCCTCAAGTATATTTTCGAACTGTTCCCTTACTTCGTTTAAATTTTCACAATAGATAAACTTACCGCCATTTTTCTTAAAATTGAAAGTAAATAAATCGTCAATTGGTAGATTTGAAGGTTTTGGAGTATTATATTCACTTTGGTTTTCCTCATCGGAAGCATCATTGCTAGAACCAAATATTTTTCTGAAAAGACTCATATTGCTGTGTAAAATTCTTTAAATATCATTTGAAAACCTTCAAAGATAAAAAAATCTTAATTCAAAAGCATTTTTTGAATTAAGATTTTTAAATTTTTATATTTAACTGTTATTTAAGCGGTAAATTCAGTGTTCTCTTCGCTGTCTATTTGATATGGACGTTTTCCAAAAATAGTTTCCAAATCATCTTTGAAAATCACCTCTTTTTCAATCAAAATATCGGCAAGTTGTAACAATTTATCTTTGTTTTCTTTAAGAATTTCAATCGCTCTTTGATACTGACCTTCAATAAGAAGTGAAATTTCTTTATCAATAGTGATAGCTGTATCTTCTGAGTAAGGCTTACTAAAACTATATTCGCTTTGACCTGAAGAATCGTAATAAGTGATGTTACCCAATTTTTCATTCAAGCCATAAATAGTTACCATAGCACGAGCTTGTTTTGTAACTTTTTCTAAATCAGATAAAGCTCCTGTTGAAATAGTATCAAAAATTACTTTTTCTGCAGCACGACCACCCATAGTAGCACACATTTCATCAAGCATTTGATCTGGACGCACAATTAGTCTTTCTTCAGGCAGATACCAAGCAGCACCTAGACTTTGACCTCTAGGAACAATAGTAACTTTAATAAGTGGTGCAGCATGTTCTAACATCCAACTTACTGTTGCGTGACCAGCTTCGTGAACTGCAATAGCTCTCTTTTCTGAAGGTGTAACTATTTTGTTTTTCTTTTCCAATCCGCCAACAATTCTGTCAACTGCGTCTAGAAAATCTTGTTTGTCAACAGCTGATTTGTTATTACGAGCAGCAATTAAAGCCGCTTCGTTACAAACATTTGCAATATCTGCACCAGAGAAACCTGGAGTTTGTTTTGCTAAAAAGTCAGTATCTAAACCTTCAACTTTTTTCAATGGTGCTAAATGCACTTCGAAGATTTCTTTACGTTCTCTAATGTCTGGTAAATCCACATAAATTTGTCTGTCAAAACGTCCTGCACGCATTAAAGCTTTGTCTAAAACATCAGCTCTATTCGTTGCAGCAAGAACAATAACGTGTGTGTTTGTTCCAAAACCATCCATTTCGGTTAGTAATTGGTTTAAGGTATTTTCACGCTCGTCGTTTCCGCCTGACATGTTATTTTTACCTCTTGCACGACCAACAGCATCAATCTCATCAATAAAAATGATGGCTGGAGATTTCTCTTTTGCTTGTTTAAATAAATCTCTTACACGAGAAGCACCAACTCCAACAAACATTTCAACAAAATCTGAACCTGAAAGTGAGAAGAAAGGTACTTTAGCTTCACCAGCAACGGCTTTTGCTAATAACGTCTTTCCGGTTCCAGGAGGTCCAACTAAAAGAGCACCTTTTGGAATTTTTCCACCTAAAACAGTATATTTTTCTGGGTTTTTAAGAAATTCTACAATTTCTTGAACTTCTTCTTTAGCACCTTCTAATCCGGCAACGTCTTTGAAAGTGGTTTTTACTTCTGATTTTTCATCAAAAAGCTTAGCTCTAGATTTTCCAATGTTGAAGATTTGACCTCCGCCACCGCCAGCACCGCCGCCAGACATTCTTCTCATAAAATATAACCAAACTCCAATTAGAATAATCATTGGCAATAAACCAATTAAGAATTCTGACCAATCGCTTTTAGTTTGAAAATCGAAATCTTTGATTTTTTTCTGAGCTCTAGCATCAACTAATTTCTTTTGAAAAAGTTCGTCATTTCCTGGATCAAAGATGTAATGTGGTCCTTTATTTGGATTACCAAAAACATCTTTAGCTATTTTTTCATTAGCTTTAGCTTTCAACGCAGCTGCTGTTAGATAAGCCTCTGCCTGATTTTTATTAAAAATAATTACTTTTTCAATCTGACCGCTATTCAAAAGTTCATCAAATTTTGACGAAGAAATTTTTGAAGGATCTTGAAGACTTGAGCCACCTAATATGTTTAATACAACAAATATTAGAATAACTCCTCCTGAAATCCACCATGGACTAAATTTTAAACCGCTTGGTTTTTTGTTCTCTGACATTATTTATAGTGCTTTTAGTATTTGTTTTCTAAAGTAGTGATTTTTGCATCGCCCCAAAGGCCTTCAATATTATAATATTCACGAATTTCTTTTTGAAACACGTGTACTACAATACTAACATAATCCATTAAAACCCATTCTGCATTGTCTGTTCCTTCAACGTGCCAGGGTTTGTCTTTTATTTCTTTGGAAACAACTTTTTGAACGGAGTTGACAATAGCGTTAACTTGTGTATTTGATGAACCGTTGCAAATAACAAAATAATCACAAACAGCGGTATCTATTTCTCTTAAATCAAGGATTTCAATATCATTTCCTTTTACTTCTTCTATTCCTTTAATGATGTTTGTTAATAAAACATCCGTACTAATTGTCTTTTTTGCCATCTAAATTTTATATAATTTGCAAATGTATCAAAATTTGTGATTATTTTTGATGCTTAACACAAGTTTAAACTCTGTTTTATCAAAATAATTCCTATGAACTTAATCAAACTCGATGCCATAGATTCTACAAACGATTTTTTGAAAGAAATGTCAAGAAGTCAAATTGTAGAAAACTTTACCGTTGTAACTACCAAGAATCAAACAAAAGGTAAAGGTCAAATGGGTGCTACATGGGAAACAGAAAGTGGTAAAAACTTAGTTATGAGTATCTTGGTTAAAGAAGTGTTGAAAGATATTGATGAAATATTTCATTTGAATGTTGCTGTTGCACTCTCAGTAATTAAAGCTTTAGAACCTTTAAACTTACCAAAACTTTCTATTAAATGGCCAAACGACATTATGGCAGAAAATAAAAAAATAGGTGGCATCTTAATTGAAAACAGCTTCAAATCTGACAATAAAATAGAATCTATAATCGGAATCGGAATAAATGTCAATCAAATCAACTTTGTTAATTTGCCAAAAGCGTCTTCATTATACATACTAAAAGAGAGAGAATTTGATTTAAATGAGATTTTAGATAAATTATTTTTTCAAATAAAAAAACAATGCAGTTTATTACTTTCCAATCAATATGATTTTCTGTGGAATGAATATCATAAAAATCTTTTCAAATTAAACAAGCCAATTGCTTTTTCAGACAATGAGAATAATCAATTTATGGGAATCATTCAAGGTGTAAATTATGAAGGTAGGTTAGAAATACTTCTTAACGACGACTCTGTTAAAACTTTTGGTGTAAAAGAGATTCAAATGTTATTTTAAAGTTATAAATGCATAAAAAACCTCGTAACTAAATTGGATACGAGGTTTTTCTGATTTGTATTCCTGCCTTTTGTTATTCCGTAGGAATCTATTTTTTACAACTTATGCATATTTTCAGCCAACGTCTCAATAAATTTTGAAATCGGACCTTTAATCATCATTGCCATCATTGGGTTGAAATCACCTTCAAAATCTAACTTTACTTCACTTGAATTTTCAGTAATAGCATCAATACTCGCCACTAATGTAAAAGGAAGTTTGTCACTTGCAGCAGCAAGATTCACTTTAGAATGAGGAACGCCTTCTTTCAATCTCAATTTGATTTCTGGCATACCTTTCAAGCCAAAATTGAAAATATCATCACCAAGAACTTCAAATTTTGCGATGTTCTCGGGCATTAATTTCTCAAAATTTTTCACATCCGACAATTTAGTATACAAATACTCAGCCGATTTTTCTACAGTAACTTTTGGACTTTCTAAGTTCATTTCTTTATTGTTTCTTGTTAGTTGTTAATGGTTTATTGTTCACTCAAAACTATTAACAATAAACTATTAATTATTAACTGTTTACACATTCCAAGTAGATGGACTTTTACGCCATTCTTGTAATGTTTTTTGTTCTTCTTCTGTAATGTATTGCTTTTCTACAGCTAGTTCCAAAAGATGTTCGTAATTGCTTAAAGTATTTAAATTTACATTTGCATTTTTGAAGTTTTCTTCCGCAACATCAAATCCGTAAGAGAAAATAGCTAACATTCCTTTTACATTGGCACCAGCTTCTTTTAAAGCTTCAACGGCTAGCAAACTACTATTTCCTGTCGAAATCAAATCTTCCACTACAACAACATTCTGACCTTTTTGTAAAAAACCTTCCACTTGATTTTGTCTTCCATGCTTTTTTGGCTCTGGTCTAACGTACACAAATGGCAGTCCTAATTCTTCTGCAACAAGTATGCCAATGCCAATTGCACCAGTTGCAACACCTGCAATGACATCTGGTTTACCATAAATTTCTTCAATTTGCTTAGAAAATTCATCACGAATATAATTTCTAATCGCTGGAAATGAAAGCGTTAGACGATTGTCGCAATAAATAGGTGAGTTCCAACCCGAAGCCCACTTAAAAGGATTTGACGGATTCAATTTAATTGCATTTATTTGTAAAAGCAATTCGGCTGTTTTTTCGGCTGTTTCTTTATTAAAAATCATACTGCAAATGTATAAAGTTTTTGTGAACGACAAACCACTTTTTTTAACAAATGAAGTCGCAAAGGAAACCGACTTTCAATTGTTTTTGCTTGAAAGTGTTGACATTGAACAGCTTATTATTAAAATGTTCAACAATAAGATTAATAAAGCTTATTTGTATTATCCTGACGAAAAGGAAATATTGAAAAAAGTAAAGGAAAAAATCCCTGTAAAAAAAGCTGGTGGCGGTTTGGTTTACAACAAAAATGGTGAAGTTTTATTCATTTTTAGAAACGGAAAATGGGATTTGCCAAAAGGCGGTTGCGATAAAGGCGAAGAAATTGAAGCTTGTTCTGTAAGAGAAGTGGAAGAAGAAACTGGCGTTCAAGGTTTGAAAATCACTAAAAAACTTCAAAAAACGTATCATGTTTTTAAACGTAATGGTGAATATCGACTAAAAATTACCCATTGGTTTGAAATGAAAACCGATTTTGAGGACAAATTAATACCTCAAAAAGAAGAAGGAATTAAAAAAGCGGTTTGGTTAAAACCCGAAGATGTCCATGAGGCTTTGAAAAACTCGTACGAAAATATCAAATTGTTGTTTGAAGAGGAGAATATTTTAAAATAATCACTCCATTATCCTATAAACAGGATATTGCAAATGCGCTTTTTCGTAATAAATGGAATTTTTATGAACCCATTCCAATTGTGCTTCTGGGTTATTTGCAAAGATTTTGTCTTCTAATTTCTTTTGTTCTAATTTGGCTCGCAATTCTGGATTTTTATTCAAATATTCGTTGGCTAAGTCTTCAAAAACATAATCGGAATAGCCTTCTTTTTGTTGTAACATTGTGTCAAAAAAGTTCCAATTAAAAAAACTGTCCATCGCTTCTGGTTCTAATGTTTCTAGTAGAAATTTCACGCCCATTTGGTCGGTTTTGAACAAATAATCACCTTTTCTAAAATTCATCTTTATTTTAGAACTTATAATTTTTGTACTGTTGTGTGGATAATGTCCTTCGTAGGCATTTTTCGCTGTTTTGTAATCGGCAATTCTATAACTTTCTACTTCAATTATCGTATCGGTTTTTAATCTTCTGAATTCTAATTTGTTTTCTTTCAAACGATCAATTACAGGCCAAAAACCTTGTGGAATAACATAAGCATTCGGAATTTCTATAGTTTGAACCGATTTATAATCCGCCATGAAAGGTATGTACTTTGTAAACGGAAGTTTTCTATCGTAATACAAACGTTTGCCTGTGGTTACATCACTTTTTTTGTAATTTCCTTCGTAACCAAGAAAAGGAATTTTGGTAATTTTGGTCGTGTCAATTTCCCATTTGATTGTGTAATCGCTTTTCGGTTGAAATTGGTTTCTGTTTTCTAATCGTTTGACTTTTATAGTTTTATAATTTTTATCAGCAAAATTTATTGTAGAAACCATAAATTCATAAGTAGCTTTTACACGACTCGCGTAGTTTTTCAACATGTGCGTTTCAACTACAAAACCAATCGTATTGAACAGTGAAGTATAACCTGTAGCATACCTCGGACTTTCAAAAAACTGCTGAAAACCTTCGTCTGGTGTGCCGTGCCAAACGTTTACATAAGGAGTGGTTTCTATCTTTTTTTGCTGTAAATCTTTTACAATCGATGGTGTCAATTCGTTTTTCATGTAATCGCCTAAAGCAGTTCCTAATTTCTTAGGTTCGGTCATGATGTAGGTCAACGTATATTGATAATCTGCGCCATTGCTCACGTGATTGTCTATAAAAATATCGGGATTAAATTCTTGGAATATTTTATAAAAACTATGCGTGTTTTTGGTGTCCGATTTTATGAAATCTCTGTTCAAATCAAAGTTTCTGGCATTACCACGAAAACCATATTCCTCTGGACCATCTTGATTGACGCGAGTCGTCGAATTTCTATTCAAACAACCACCAATATTATAAACTGGAATCGCAACTACAATCACATTCTTTGGCACTTTAATTTTTCCTAAAGCCAAATCGCGGTACAATTGCATGGTCGCATCAATTCCGTCAGGTTCGCCGGCGTGAATTCCGTTATTGATTAATAGGATGCTTTTTTCGGAATAAGCATAATTCAAATCAAATACTTTTTCAGGATTAAAAATCACTACTTGCAAGCGTTCGCCACTATCGGTTTCACCCATATTTAAAACTTGAATGGTTTTAAAATCCAAATCCAATAGCTCATAATAACGAAGTATTTCTTCATAGTCAGCACTTTGATTACCATTCCCTTTTTCAAAATAGGTAGTGTATTTCGAATTATCTTGAGCCAAAATGATTGTTGTGAATAGGAGGAAAGCAACTTTAATAAAACGCATGAGTGTAAATTTTTTAGATTTTCAAAAGTAATTAACTTTTTCCAACTAGTATTTCGTATTTCATAATTATTAATTCATAATTGGCTTTATCTTTGCCAAATGAATAAAAATCCACATTCCAATAATGTTCTTCTCAATTTAGGTATTGAGGAATTAAACGAAATGCAAGTTGTTGCTCAAGAAACCATTTTGAACGAC
>CANGUP010000086.1 GCA_947457105.1 Flavobacteriaceae bacterium | reverse complement strand
ATTCGTCTTTTGCCCAAACTACAGCAACATCTGCGAATGGAGCATTTGAAATCCACATTTTAGCACCATTCAATAAATAATGGTCGCCCATATCTTTAAAGTTTGTAGTCATTCCACTTGGATTAGATCCGTGATCTGGTTCTGTCAACCCGAAACAACCCATGAATTCTCCTGTTGCTAATTTTGGCAAATATTTCATTCTTTGCTCTTCAGTTCCGAATTTCCATATTGGATACATCACTAATGAAGATTGAACCGATGAAGTAGAACGAACACCAGAATCACCTCTTTCAATTTCTTGCATGATTAATCCATAAGAAATTTGGTCTAATCCTGCACCACCATATTCTTCTGGAATATAAGGTCCAAAACCACCAATTTCTCCCAAACCTTTAATGATTTGCTTGGGAAATTCAGCACGTTGTGCATAATCTTCGATTATTGGAGATACTTCTCTTTTTACCCACGCACGAGCAGAATCTCTAACTAATTTATGTTCTTCTGTTAGCAAATCGTCTAACAAGTAATAATCTGGAGCTTGAAATAAATCTGGTTTCATTTGATTGAAATTTTAATGATGGCAAAATTACATAAACTAATTTATTATATCATTCAACGAATGTTATAAATTTTCAGAATTTGTTAATTTTTTTACGAAAAAAAGAAAGAATATTATTAAAAGTGAAATTACATCTTTAAGTAGAAATCTTTTGTAAGATTAATGTAATCATCAGTGTATTCATGACGACTGATTTCAACAACCAATTCGTCGGCTGTTAAAACAGAAAGTTCGTAACGTTTAAATGCAAGCAAACTTCTAACAATAGTTGTGGTATGTGAGCCTTTTATACGAGTTACTTTTACAGGAAAAAGTTCCACTTCGGCACATAAATCTATAAATCGTTCTTCTTCTTTATAAGGAATAATTACTGCAAAAATTCCGTTTTCTGATAAGAGTAAATCGGTAGCTTCAATTAAATCTTCAAAAGGTAAAGCATCTTGAAATCTAGCCAAATCACGTTGAGAACTGTCAGTTTTATAATCTTCTGAATAAAATGGAGGATTTGAAATTATGATATCATATTCATCTTCGGGTTCATCAACAAATTCATCCAAACCTGCATGAAAACAAAATAATCTATCAGACCAAGGAGAGTTTTCAAAATTTTCTACACATTGTTCATAGGCTTCTTCATCGATTTCTAAAGAATCAATTTGTTCGGCATTACTCCTTTGTGCCAACATTAAAGAAAGAATTCCTGTTCCTGCGCCAATATCCAAAACCGAAAACGGATTATTATCAATAGGACACCAAGCACCAAGTAAAACGGCGTCTGTGCCAATTTTCATAGCACAGCGGTCTTGTTGAACTGAAAACTGTTTGAATTTGAATGTTGACATTTTTTTATAAAAGATAAAATCTAAGGAGTCTAAAAATCCAACAATCTAAAAATCTAATTAAAGATACATTTCCACCAAACCTTCTGGCAAATTCATAATCACTTTCTTATTTTCTCTATCGATTTTAACCAAAAACTGATCAATCATAGGAACAAGTATTTCGACATTACCATTGATTACTTCAAAAAGGGGTTGAGCTGAAGTATCATTTATAGAAACAATTTTTCCAAAAACACCTAAACGTTGGTCTTCAATTTCAAAACCTATAACTTCGTGAAAGTAGAATTTGTTGCCTTCAAGTTTTGGCAACATATTTAAAGGAAGATAAACTTCACAATTGATGATTTCATCTGCTTGTTCTTCGTTATCGACATCTTCAAATTTAACTCTAAGAAAATCTCCTTTATGAAGATTGGAGTTTTCAATAAAAAATGGAATCAAATTTTTGTTAAATTCAACAAAAACTGATTCCATATCTTCATATAACTCGGGTTCGTCAGTATCTAAATAGATAAGAACTTCTCCCTTGAAACTAAATTTTTTAGCGATTTTGCCTAAGTAGAAACAATCTTCTTTACGCATTATCGCACTGAATTAAGCTTCTGTTTCTTCGCTAGCTTCTTCAGCAGCTGGTGCTTCTTCTTCAGCAGGAGTTTCTTCAACAGCAACTTCAGCAACAACCTCTTCGGCAACTTCAGCAACTTCTTCTTCTACAACTTCTGGAGCTTCAGCAGCTTTCAATGCTTCAGCAGCAGCGTTTGCACGTTTTTCGTTTGCAGCAACTTCAGCTTTTAATGCTTTAGCTTTAGCTTCAGCTTGTTTTTTAGACAATCCATCTTTTTTAGCATCAACTTTTCCAGCTTTTTCATCAATCCAAGCAGCTAATTTTGCATCAGCTTGTTCTTGAGTTAAAGCACCTTTACGAACTCCTCCATCAAGGTGGTGTTTCAATAAAGCACCTTTGTAAGAAAGAATTGCTCTAGCAGTATCTGTTGGTTGAGCTCCATTGTGTAACCATTGTACTGCTTGGTCAAGGTTTAAATCAATAGTTGCAGGATTTGTGTTTGGATTGTAAGTTCCTATTTTTTCAAGGAATCTACCATCTCTTTTTGCGCGAGCATCAGCCGCTACGATCCAGTAAAATGGTTTTTGTTTTTTACCGTGTCTTTGTAATCTAATTTTTACTGACATAATCTTTTTGATTAAATTTTGAGGTACTCGACCTCGATTAATTAAGGGTGCAAAGATATAAAACTTTTTCATTCAAACTAATACAATTTAAAAAAATACTTTTTCGTCGATTTTTCGTTAAAAAAAATAGCTTAATTCATGAAAAAAACTATTTTTGTGGTTGTAATACATATTCAAAATGAAAAAATTAGTTTCCTTATTAGTAATTACACTTGCTTTGGCATCATGTAGTGAAGAAGTTAAATTTAGTAATCCTGCATTTCAGGCTTATAGAGATGATGTTTTTTTTAGTGGTATTGATGTAAAAGCATATAGGTCATCTAATGGAGCTTTAACTTTGGTAGCTCTTGCGCAGGATGAAGAAGTAGAAATTGATATTGCTAGTGGTGCTAAAGGAACGTATTATTTAGGTACAACAAATCTAAATACCATGGCATCATACTCCTCATCATTCGATGATGTAAATTTGAATTATGAAACTAAAATCATAAATGGACCAGTTGCTAGAATGAATTCTCAAATGTTTGCTGGCGGATCAGGATACACCCCTGATTGTGTTTTGTTAGACGGCGGCTATGCATGCAGCAGTTCTCATGCTACTACAGGTGGTTCTGGTTTTGGATTAACATTAAGTGTAATAACAAATACTAGTGGTGTAGTAACATCCGTTAAGGTTGCTTCGCCAGGAAATGGTTATAAAGCAGGAGATTTAATAACAATTACAGGTGGTGGGAATAATGCAAAAGTTATAGTTTTAAATGTAGAAGGAAGTAATGGTGAAGTTGTTATAACTGAAAACACAGGTGCTACTGTTACTGGAACATTTAAATTTAATGCTATAAATTTAGGCGCAATTGGTTCACCATTAGTTAATTTTCAATATGGTACTTTTTATAAAATTCCAATAGTTCCAGCACCATAAAAAAATAAAGATTTTTATAAAAAGTCGTTCCCAATTTAGGAACGACTTTTTTGTTAAAATAATAATTAATACCTAATTAATAGTAGATTACATTTTATTTAGTTTATCTTTGACAGGAATTTTAAAATAAAATTATGAACATTTTTGTTGGAAGTCTTCCTTGGAGTATTGAGGAAGCAGATTTAAGAGAGTCTTTTGAAGTGTACGGATCGGTTAGTTCTGTTAAAATTATTACTGATAAATTTACTGGAAGAAGTAAAGGTTTCGGTTTTGTTGAAATGGAAAGCGATGAAGAAGCTGAAAAAGCAATTACTGAATTGAACGGTGCTACTGTAGAAGGTCGTACAATTGTTGTAAACAAATCAGAACCAAAACCAGAAGGAGAAAGAAAATCTTTTTCTAACAACCGTCCAAGTGGTGGTGGTTACAATGGTGGTGGTAATTCTCGTGGTGGTGGTTCAAGCTACAACGATAGAAACAGTGGTGGCGGTAACAGAGGAAGATACTAGTTTTTCAAACTTATTATACTACAAAAACCATTCGAGAATTCGGATGGTTTTTTTGTTTTTGTTAATAACTAAAATTGACAATCTCTTCCTTAAAATGTACTTTTGAAAATGTAATTATTAATTAGTTTTTTCTTCCTAATTACTATTCACTTATCACTAATTACTTTCAGATGTATTTAATATTCGATACCGAAACCACAGGATTGCCAAAAAGTTGGGCAGCACCAATTTCTGATACAGACAATTGGCCAAGATGTATTCAAATTGCATGGCAGTTGCACGATGATATGGGAAATCTTGTTGAACATCAAGATTATCTTATCAATCCAGAAGGTTTCAATATTCCTTACGATGCCGAAAGAATTCACGGAATTTCTACCGAATTAGCTCAAGAACAAGGAATCCAACTTAAAGAAATGTTGGAAAAATTCAACATAGCGTTATCCAAAGCGAAGTATATTGTCGGACAAAACGTTGGGTTTGATATCAACATCATGGGTTGCGAATTCTACCGAATGGGAATCAGTTCTCCAATGTCACAAATGCCAATTCTAGATACTTGTACCGAAGTTACCGCATCTTTATTAAAACTTCCTGGTGGACGTGGCGGAAAATTCAAATTACCAACATTAACAGAACTACATCAATATCTTTTCAACGAACCATTTGCAGAAGCACATAACGCGACTGCCGACGTTGAAGCTACAACACGTTGTTTCTTAGAATTAATTCGTACAGAAGTTTTTACCAAAGAAGAACTTGATGTTGAACCAGAATATTTTGAAGATTTTCAATTAAAAAATCCAAAATCAGTTCAATTAATTGGATTGAAACACATCAATCTTAAAGAAGCTTCTGAAAAAATCAGAAAAAAACTTCAAAAGAGTGAAGATGAAACGGTTCAAATCTCAATTTCTGATTCTGATAAAAAAGATTTTAAACAATCTCGATTTTCCCATTTGCACAATCATACCCAATTTTCAGTTTTACAATCTACCATCGGAATTCCGTCGCTAGTTGCCTCAGCTGCAAAAACCAAAATGCCAGCTGTAGCAATGACCGATACTGGAAATATGATGGGTGCTTTTCATTTTGTGAGTGCGGTTATGAATCATAATAAAGCTGTTAAACCCAAAATTGAAGCCGCAATTGAAAATGGAGAAGAACCATCTGACAACGAAATTATTCCTATTGTAGGTTGTGAGTTCAATATTTGTGATAATCATAAAGACAAAACCAAAAAAGACAATGGTTATCAAGTGGTTTTCCTAGCTAAGAATAAAAAAGGCTATCACAATTTAGCCAAAATGTCTTCTATCGCATACATCGATGGATTTTATTACGTTCCCAGAATTGATAAATCTGTAGTAGAGCGATACAAAGAAGATATCATTGTTTTATCAGGAAATATATATGGAGAAATTCCAAGTAAAATTTTAAATGTTGGAGAAAATCAAGCTGAAGAAGCTCTAATTTGGTGGAAAGAACAATTTGGAGTTGATTTTTATTTAGAAATCATGCGCCATAATCAAGAGGACGAAAATCGTGTTAATAAAACCTTGATTGAGTTTTCGCAAAAGCACAAAGTAAAATTAGTTGCTACCAATAATACGTATTACGTAAATAAAGAAGATGCAAATGCGCACGATATTTTGTTATGCGTAAAAGATGGTGAAAAACAAGCCACACCAATAGGTAGAGGTAGAGGTTATCGCTATGGATTACCCAATCAGGAGTATTATTTCAAATCGGAAGACGAGATGAAAAAACTATTTACTGATTTACCTGAAGCTATAATCAATGTTCAAGAAATTATTGATAAAGTTGAAACGTATTCGTTGTATCGCGATGTATTACTTCCAAAATTTACTATTCCAGAAGAATTTGTAAATCCAGAAGATGAAGCTGATGGCGGAGTAAGAGGTGAAAATGCTTATTTAAGACATTTAACCATGCAAGGTGCTCAAAAACGTTATGGCGAAATCACTCCAGAAATCCAAGAGCGATTGGATTTTGAACTACTAACCATTTCCAATTCCGGTTATCCTGGATATTTCTTAATTGTACAAGATTTCATCGCCGAAGCTAGAAAAATGGACGTTTCTGTTGGTCCAGGTCGTGGTTCTGCTGCAGGTTCTGCGGTTGCCTATTGTTTGGGAATTACTAATATTGACCCAATTAAGTACGATTTGCTTTTCGAGAGATTCTTAAATCCAGACAGGGTTTCAATGCCCGATATTGATATTGACTTCGACGATGAAGGTCGTGGTCGTGTTATGGACTATGTTATCAATAAATACGGTTCCAATCAAGTTGCTCAAATTATTACTTATGGTAAAATGGCAACCAAATCGGCCATTCGTGATACGGCTCGTGTACTAGATTTACCACTTTTTGAAGCCGATAGAATTGCAAAATTAATTCCAGGAATGATGCCCTCTAAATGGAATTTGGCTCGATTCATTTCAGAAAAAGAAGAAGACGTCAAAAAGGCACTTCGTTCGGATGAATTTGATAGAGTAAAAGAATTAATTGCGATTGCTAACGACGGAGAATTATCAGGCGAAACCATACAGCAAGCTAAAGTTTTAGAAGGTTCGCTTCGAAATACAGGAATTCACGCTTGTGGTGTGATTATAACACCAAGTGATATTACAAATTTCGTTCCAGTTACAACAGCCAAAGATTCGGAATTATATGTAACCCAATTTGACAACTCAGTTGCAGAAAGTGCTGGATTATTAAAAATGGACTTCTTGGGTTTGAAAACCCTTACCTTAATAAAAGATACAGTCAAATTAGTAAAGTACAGAACTGGAATTCAATTAGATCCTGATACTTTTCCAATTGATGATATTAAAACTTATGAGTTATTCCAAAGAGGTGAAACTGTTGGTATTTTCCAGTACGAATCTCCGGGAATGCAGAAATACCTTCGCGATTTAAAACCCACTGTTTTCGGAGATTTAATTGCTATGAACGCACTTTATCGTCCTGGACCATTGGAATATATTCCTTCTTTCGTTCGTAGAAAAAATGGAGAAGAGGAAATAAAGTACGATTTAGATGCTTGCGAAGAATACTTAGGCGAAACTTACGGAATTACGGTTTATCAAGAGCAAGTAATGCTTTTGTCACAATCGTTAGCCGATTTCTCTAAAGGTGATGCCGACGTTTTGCGTAAGGCGATGGGGAAAAAAGACCGACCAACTTTGGACAAAATGAAACCAAAATTTGTCGAACAAGCTGCTGCAAAAGGTCACGATGCTAAAATTTTGGAAAAAATTTGGAAGGATTGGGAAGCTTTTGCAAGTTACGCCTTCAATAAATCACACTCAACATGTTACGCGTGGATTGCTTATCAAACGGCTTATCTAAAAGCACATTATCCTGCAGAATATATGGCCGCGGTGCTTTCAAATAATATGAACGACATCAAGCAAGTTTCTTTTTTCATGGAAGAATGTAAGCGTATGGGATTGCAAGTTCTTGGTCCAGATGTAAATGAATCATTTTATAAATTCACGGTAAACGAAAACAATGCCGTTCGTTTTGGAATGGGAGCTGTTAAAGGAGTTGGAGCCAATGCTGTGGACACTATTGTTCAAAGCAGAAAAGACGCGCCTTACAAGTCGATATTTGATTTGGCTAAAAAAATTGACTTGCGTTCTGCTAATAAAAAAGCTTTTGAAAGTTTGGCTTATGCCGGAGGATTTGACTGTTTTACTGATACACATCGTGCGCAATATTTCCACATTGAAGGCGAAGGAATTACATTTTTAGAAAAAGCCATGCGATTTGGTTCCAAATTTCAAGAAAACGAAAATTCATCACAAGTGAGTTTGTTTGGTGAAGCTAGTGATGTTCAAATTGCCGAACCAGTTGTGCCACCATGTGAAGAATGGAGTACAATGGAAAAATTAGCCAAAGAAAAAGAAGTTGTTGGGATTTACATTTCGGGACATCCGCTTGACGATTATCGATTTGAAATGAATTATTTCTGTAATGTGAAATTGACTCATTTAAAGAGTTTAGGAAACCTAATTGGTAAAAATCTAACCTTTGGAGGTATTGTTACCAATGTGCAATATCGAACTGGGAAAAACGGAAAAGATTGGGCGATGTTCACTCTAGAAGGATATGACGAAAGTTATGACTTTAGAATTTTTGACGAAGAATATTTAAAATTCCGTCATTTCTTAGTGAATAATCAATTTATTTATTTCAAAATAAATGTAAAGGATGGCTGGGTAAATCGCGAAACTGGAAAGAAATCTGATCCGCGAATTACTTTTCTTGATGCCAAATTATTAGCCGATGTTTTACCAACTTTTGCCAAAAAATTAGCGGTTCAAATCAATATTAAAGATATAAGACAAGATTTAATTCAACAATTGAGTGCTGTTTTTCAAGAAAATGAAGGTGATAAGCAAGTAGATTTTGAAGTAGTAGAAACCGAAATTGTTAAAAGAACTATAGAAACTGTTGCTGCTCCAATGCCAATTCCTTCAGCTGAATTAACTGATGATGAATCAGAAGCAGAAGACGAAATCATTGAAGTTGAAACCGATAATGAAGAAGAAGTTGCGATGGAAATCACCAAAACAGAAGTTGAGGAAATACGCAAAATAACTTCATTAGAAATGAATAGCAGAAAGCTAAAAGTGAAAATTTCAAAAGAATTATTGGAACAATTAGAGAAGTTGCAGGTGAAATTTAAATTGAATTAATCAATTCTTTCAATAAAAAAATAGTTAAAAGTAATGTAAGTTACAATTCAGAAGCAAAATGTTTCTTTATCTTTGTATTTCAAAATTAATAAACTAAATATAAAAAAATATGGCATTAGCAATAACAGATGCTACTTTTGATGAAGTAGTATTAAAATCAGACAAACCAGTAGTAGTAGATTTTTGGGCAGCTTGGTGTGGGCCTTGTAGAATGGTTGGACCAGTTATTGATGAGGTTTCTGCAGAATACGAAGGTAAAGCTGTAGTAGGAAAGGTAGATGTAGATGCAAATCAGGAATTTGCTGCAAAATACGGAGTTAGAAACATTCCAACAGTTTTAATTTTCCAAAACGGAGAAGTTGTTGGTCGCCAAGTTGGTGTTGCTCCAAAGAAAACTTATACGGATGCTATAGACGCATTGCTATAATAAATTAATAATAATTGTTTTGAAACCCTTTGAAAAGAAATTTTTGAAGGGTTTTTTAATTGTTAAAATTAGAATAATTAAAATATTTCAATTTATCTTTGAACTATGAGGATAGAAGAACAAAAGGAAATAATATCAGGTTTCAAACATCTAGAATTACTTGCTAATCAAGTAGTCGAAGGATTTATTTCAGGGATGCACAAGTCACCATTTCATGGGTTTTCTGCTGAGTTTGCTGAACATAAAATTTACAATTCTGGAGAAAGCACCAAACATATTGATTGGAAGCTTTTTGCCAAAACGGATAGATTATACACTAAACGTTTTGAAGAAGAAACCAATCTTCGTTGTCATTTAATTATTGATAATTCGTCTTCAATGCATTTTCCAAAATTGAAAAGTGATCAACCTTTTTATGAAAGCAAAATTGGTTTTTCAGTCCTAGCTTCTGCTGTTTTAATGAATTTGCTAAAAAAGCAAAGAGATGCAGTTGGATTAAGTGTTTTTTCAGACAAATACGAATATTATGCGCCTGAAAAAGGAAGTGATAGACATCATAGAATGTTGTTAAATCAATTAGAAAATTTGCTTGAAAATTCTAAGACTCCTAAGAACACAGATACCATTACATATCTGCATTTAATTGCTGAAAAGATGCATCGTCGTTCTATGATTGTGCTTTTCACCGATATGTTTCAAGACGGAAATCAAGAGCAGCTTTTTAATGCGTTACAGCATCTAAAACACAACAAACATAAAGTTGTAGTTTTTCATGTAATTAATGAAAAAACCGAGTTAAATTTCAATTTTGACAACACTCCAAGGAAGTTTATTGATGTGGAATCGGGTGAAATTATCAATTTATATGCTGAAAATATTAAAGAAGAGTATGAAAAAAACGTCTCAGAGTACTTCAAGAAGTTGTCTTTAACTTGTGCTCAGAACAAAATTAAGTATGTTCCAGTAAATGTGGGAGCAAATTTTGAAAAAATTCTTACTACATACTTGGTTGAAAAACAAAACTTTGGTTGATTTCATTGAAATTAATTGAAAAAAAAAATAAAAAATAGTTGCAGAAATAAAAAACGTATGTATATTTGCAACCGCAAACAAGTTCACTGAACTCCTATATAAATAAGCGTTTGGTGAAGTAATAAAGCGATGGTTTGGTAGTTCAGTTGGTTAGAATACATGCCTGTCACGCATGGGGTCGCGGGTTCGAGTCCCGTCCAGACCGCTAAATTTGGGAAAGCACTTCAGAAATGAAGTGCTTTTTTGCCCAAAAAGCATATGAAATGAATTCAAGAATAATTGTTAAAGTTCTTAAGGTCATTTAAAATTAGTTGTGTTGTTTCGCTACGACTTTGTAACTCGTAGCACGGTTTAGTAGTTAGACCAATGAAAAGCTTTGCATTTGATGCAGGGCTTTTTTGATTTTTATACTTTTGGGTTTTTTTAAACCATTTTTTACCCTTACCCTTTTATCCTAAAATTAATCAAAAAAAGGCATACTTTTAGGTGTGCAACATTTTTAAAAAAGGTGTGCATATACATCTATTCAATTTTTATACTTTAAACTAATCTTAAGCACTATGAATACTAAAAAGATAAGTGTCATATTTCTTATTGCTAGAAGTAGACAAAATCAATCAGGGAGATGCTCTGTTAGATGTAGAATAACTTTTTTACAACAGAGATATGAATTTGCTACAGGATTATTTATAATCCCTAGCAGTTGGAACAGTAAACTCCAATTAGTAAAACCTCCAAATGAAGAAAATACAAATATCAATAACCAATTGAGCCTGATTAAATCAAAAATTAATCAGGCTTTTTTGTTGCTTCAAATTAAAAAACAAGATTTTGATGTTGTTGATATCTATAAAATTTACAAAGGAGAAAAACCAAAAGCAGAAAAGGCTGTATTAGAAGTTTATCAAGAATACATGGTCAGGTTAAAAAAACTCTTAGACAAAGAAATACAGCAGGTTACTTATAATAAGTACATGGAATCTTTTAACCATTTAAAAAACTTTATAAAATACAAGTTTAAAACCAATGATATCAAGTTGAAAGATATCAAAAATAATTTTTTAGATGAGTTTGAATTTTATTTAAAAATAGACGTTGATAAAAAAAAAGGTTTAGCACAAAGCACAATTAATAAAGTTATTCAAAGGTTTAGAAGAATAATTAAGTTTGCAATTTCTGAAGGCTACTTAGAAAAAGATCCATTTATGTTGTATAAAGCCAAATCAGTTAGTAAAAATATTGTATTCTTAACAAAATCAGAACTTAACCAATTAGAAAAACATCAATTTAAAACAGAAAGAATAAATAACGTTAAGTTGCTGTTTGTTTTTTGTTGCTACACCGGATTAGCTTTTAAAGAAATGAGCCTATTAAAAAAAAGAGACATTATAACAGGTTATGATAACAACTTATGGATTGTAATTAAAAGAAGTAAAACATTAAGGGAGTATAAAATTCCTCTTCTTCCAAAGGCAAGAGAAATCATTGCACATTTTGATGACACCAATTCTGATTTTTGCTTTCCCAACATTTCCAATCAAAAGTTTAATGAATACCTTAAAGAAATTGCTGATGTTGTCGGATTACAAAAAACATTAACTCATCATATAGCTAGAAAAACATTTGCTTCTACAGTTTTACTAAACAATGGTGTGCCTATGGAAGTTGTTTCAGAACTATTAGGGCATTCAAAAATTACCACTACTCAAGGGCATTATGCAAAGGTTGTTCAAAGTCAAATTAGTAGCCAGATATCAATTTTGACTAAAAAGCTGGAAGGATTAGATAAAAATTAATTCAAGTTGTTTATTTTTACTCATATAGAAAGTTTTTATTATGAGTTTATTAGATTTTGAATTAATTGATTTACCTGTAGAATTTAAGCAAATTAACCCAAATGATTTTGACAATACTTTATACAACGTTGCACCAAAAACAATCATTACTCCTAATGATCAAGGATTTATTTCACCCCAAATTGTATCTAACTTAATCCCTAAATTACATACAAAGGATACAGTGGTTATTAATGCTGGAGTAGGGCAAGGTAAATCTTACTCTGTTATTGAATTGATTAAGGAGTATTCAAAATTAGAGGAGTATGTGGTTATTTTAGCAGTTCCTTTCAATAATTTAATTAATCAATATGTAGCTGACTTAACTGCAGAAAGCGACATTGACACTTCTAGTGTTTTCAACATGATGAAGATTAATAATTATACTTTTGAAACCTTTACAAATACTCCTTTAAACTATGGATTTTTTAGT
>CANGUP010000085.1 GCA_947457105.1 Flavobacteriaceae bacterium | reverse complement strand
GTCTTGCTTTACCAAATTTATATAAGATATAATTGTTGGCTAAAATAAATGGAATCATCAACGATAAATGTGGTTTACCAATCATAATTACTATATAAACTAAGGTCATTGCAAAACATACATTAGCCATTTTTCTAAACCAAGAGCTTACCAAAAATCCTAAGATTATATATATTGGATTAAACAGCAAAGCATTGTAATTCCACAAAACTTCTTTGTGGTCTGAGTATAATCCTACTAGGCAAAGAAAAATCCCCAATAATCCTGATAGGAATAGATAGGATAATGAAACATACTTATTATTGATTAAAGCTATCACTAATAGTATAAGAGCTATGAAATAGATACTATTTATAAATGAAAAGGAAGAAGTAAGCTCAGCACCTTTAATTAAGGTTTCTTTTTTTACAACCAATGGTTTGTTTTCAATTTTTTCTTTATCTAAACAATTTAATAGTTCAATAGGAAGAAATAGTTTTTCAGCTTTTGCATCTGTTTTTGCTCCAAAAATTATATTTATACCCAATTTATAATAAAAGTGATTATCAAAATAAGGATAGAGTAATTCTCTGTACGAAATGGATTTATCATCCACTTTTTCGATTAATTTTTTTCCTACAATGGCATTAATTTTTTCAACCACCATTGTGGTACAATTGCGGTCAATGAATTTATAAGTGTAATTTCTTTCTTCTGAAAATAAAGAAGTATTTAAAAGTTCAAATAGTTCTTGTTTTTTAGCTAAGGGAAATGATAAAGTCTGTTCGATAACTTCTCGATTATCAGTTTGATATTCAAAAATGAAGTCATCATAAGAAGTAGCATTTATAAAATATTGTAAGTCACCTTTTACAAATTTAAGGTAGAAATTTTCAGTTCTAAAATCGAAAGCACCATAGTTATAAACTACGTCTAAGTTATTTATCGAGTCTTTAATTCGTATGGCTGTATGACCAAAAGTGGAGTAAAGTTCGTTTCCTCTTCCACAAGTAAAAATACTTACAGAAGCAATTTCTGATAGCGCTGGATTTTGAGAAAAACCAACTGTTTGAAAGAAGATAATAAGAAGTAGTAATTTTTTAATCATAACGGTTATCTAAAAACACTAAAATCAACTTTCAAAGAGAAAATGTTTGAATATAGTGCAGCACTTTGATCACCCAAATCGGTCAAAGCATAATCGACTTGAATTCCTTTATATTTAAAACCAAGACCAATGTTAGGCTGAAAACCTACTCTTTTGGAACCATCTAATTGTGTGATGTTTTGAAAATTTCCAACACCTGCTCTTAGAAATACTAAATCAGTATAATTGTATTCAAATCCTAAGGCAGGATCGATACTTACAAAGTTAGTTGATAATATATCATTGGTTCTAGCGAATTGCATGTTCAAATTTCCGGAGGCTTTTAAATAAGTTTCATTATGAAAATCGAATGTTTTTGACATTCCAAGTTGTGCTTTTGGAAGTGTTATTTCTGAGCTTTCAGGTAAATCTTGATTTTCACCCGGAATGGCATTTTTTATTTTAGCATATTCTTCCTCATTGATAGCCCATACATTATAGGTAGTAGTAATATCTCTTAACATTAAACCAAATTTCCAATCGTCTCTCTCAAATTGTAATCCTAAGTCAAAACCAAATCCCCAAGAATTTGCAAAATCTCCAATAACACGTCGAATCACTTTTGCATTAACTCCATATTGAAAACCTGGTATTTTGAGTCTTCTGGCATAAGATAAAGTCAAACCATAATCGGCAGTGGAAAATTTACTGATTCTATTGTAATCAATATTTCCATCACCATCAATAAGTTGGGTGGTGTTTAATATGTCATCTACTCCAAATCGTATCAAAGAGATTCCCCAAGCACTATCATCATCAATCGGTTTGGCATAAGCAGCATAATCATATTGTGCAATATTTGCAAAATAACTTGCATGCATAAACGACGCTTGACTTTCTTCTAAACCAAGTAAACCAGCTGGATTCCAGTAGCCAGAATTCACATCATTTGTATGCGCGACAACAGCATTAGACATTCCCAATGCAGCAGCATCTACACCTATGTTCATAAACTCGTTAGAATATTTTCTAACGGCTTGACTATGAGCTAAAGTGCAGCCAAAAAAGAAAGTTAAAAAAAAAATTTTCTTCAAAGCAAATATTTTTTCAAAAATAGAAATTTTTATTGAGCTAACTTCATATACAATTCATAATAATATCTCAAATAAAAACTCTAATTACAAACGTACTTATGTATAAACTTATTGTATTACATTTGTCTTTAGAAAAATTAAAAGCATGAACATCAAAAAACACATTCCTAATATACTTACTTTATTAAATCTGTTATGTGGTTGTATCGCCATAGTTTTTGTCTCTAAATTGAGGTTTGACTTAGCTTTTTATTTTGTTTGCTTGGGAATATTTTTTGATTTTTTTGACGGTTTCTTCGCTAGAAAGTTTGGTGTAGCTGGACCTTTAGGTGTTCAGTTAGATTCCTTAGCAGATATGGTTACCAGTGGAGTAGCGCCTGGTTATGTAATGTGTCAATTGTTATCATTTGATGGAAGTTTTATGAAAATTACAAATGATTTGTCTTTTTTTCAAGTCTCTTTTTTAGGTTTTATTATTACACTCGGTGCTTGTTATAGATTGGCAAATTTCAATATCGATACAAGACAATCTGATTCATTTATTGGTTTGCCAACTCCAGCAAATGCTCTTTTTATAATAAGTTTGCCTTTGGTTATTGAAGAGTGTCATTTTCTCACTTTAAGTGAACTTCTAAACATAAAATGGGTTCTTTTAGCCATAACTATGTTAAGTGCTTATGTAATGAATGCTGAAATTCCTTTGTTTTCATTAAAAATAAAGAATTTTAGTTTTCAAAAATATAAATTACAAATTGGATTTTTAGTTCTTTCAATAGTAATGATTGCAACTTTGCAATACCTTGCAATACCTTTAATCATAATGACTTATGTTTTATTGTCGGTTGCAAATAATATGTTGGCAAAAAAGTAGTTATTTAGTGTTAAGATTTTAGTAGTAAGTATCAAGACTTTTATGGCAAAAGCTTCCACGAGAAAAACACCAATTCGAAAAAGAGCTACCAAGAAAAAGCAAACTTTTTTTTCTTTAAAGGTTATTATTACATCGTTTTTGATTATTCTTTTTTCTTTAGGAATATATCATTATCGCAACGCTATTCTGTATTATTTTAGTTTCAAAACAGATAAAGTTTTAAATGAAGATAAAGTGGCTCAAGCTAGAATTTATCAAATTTTGAAAGCTCATAAAGAATTGACTTTTGGATTTGATGTTTCCCAATATCAAGGCGAAATAGATTGGGAACAAATAGATTCTGTTGAAAATAAATTTCCATTACATTTTGTAATTATTAGAGCAACAGCCGGAAATAATAAAGAGGATTCGGAGTTTGATGACAATTGGAAAGCTGCCAAAGATCATCATTTTATTCGTGGAGCTTACCATTATTATCGTCCAAACGAAAATTCAATCGAACAAGCCGAAAATTTTATTAAGACAGTAACTTTGCAAAAAGGTGATTTGCCTCCAGTTTTAGATATAGAACAATTACCAAAAGAACAATCTATTGATAGTTTGAAAGTAGGATTGAAACGATGGTTGAAAAAAATTGATGCTTATTATAAGGTGAAACCGATTATTTACACTGGTGAAAAATATTATGAAGATTTTCTAAAAGAGGAATTCAGCGAATATACTTTTTGGGTCGCTAATTACAATTTCTTTGTAGAAAATATAAAAGAGGATTGGCTTTTTTGGCAGTTTTCAGAAAAAGCAACAATAAAAGGAATTAACGAACGAGTTGATTTGAATATTTATAATGGTACGCCTAAAATGTTAGAATATTTGACTATTAATTAGTTCCATTAGAAAAATAGAGTAAGGCTAACAATACAATCAACATGGTAATAAAGAATAAAACTGATTTTGTGTTAGCAAAATTCACTGTCCAGCCCATCCATTTTATTCTTTTAGGAGGTAAAATTCTTTTATCTTCTTTATTGTAATAAATACCACCAAATTTCCAATTATTAGGATCTTTGTGCCATTTGTCTAATGTCTCTTTCGGTGGATTTTCCATTTTTAAACGTCTAAATCAACTTTTGGAGCATTAAAGTCAATTTTGGTTTTACGTAATTCAAAATTTTGACCTAAGTAAACTCTTCTGACCATTTCATCTTCAACTAATTCTTCAGGTTTTCCAGCTTTTAGAATTCCTCCTTCAAACATTAAGTAGGTTTTATCAGTAATAGCTAAAGTTTCTTGAACATTATGGTCAGTAATCAAAATTCCGATGTTTTTATTTTTTAACTGAGCCACAATTCTCTGAATATCTTCAACTGCAACAGGGTCAACTCCTGCAAAAGGTTCGTCAAGTAAGATGAATTTTGGGTCAGTTGCTAAAGCTCTAGCAATCTCAGTTCTACGACGTTCACCTCCAGAAAGTAAATCACCACGATTAGTTCTAATATGTTCCAAACTGAATTCATGAATTAAGCTTTCCATTTTTGCAATTTGCTCTTCTTTTGTGTGATTTGTCAATTGCAATACACTCAATATATTATCTTCAATGCTTAATTTTCTAAAAACAGAGGCTTCTTGAGCCAGATAACCAATACCATTTTGAGCACGTTTGTACATTGGAAACTCAGTAATATTCATATCATCAAGATAAATATTTCCTGAATTTGGTTTAACCAATCCAACAATCATGTAGAAAGAAGTAGTTTTTCCAGCACCATTTGGTCCCAAAAGTCCAACGATTTCTCCTTGATTTACTTCAACAGAAATTCCTTTTACAACACTTCTACCTTTGTAGGTTTTGATTAAATTTTCGGCTCTTAATTTCATTTTTCTAATGTGTAAATTAGTTAATGTAGCAAAGTAACAATTATGAGTGCAATTGTTATATTAACACATTGTTAAATTGATTAATTGTTTTCCAAAGCTTCCCAAAATTCGTAAGCTCTTCTTAAATGAGGAATTACTATTGTTCCTCCAACTAAAGTAGCTATTCCCATAGCTTCCATCATTTCTTCTTTTGTAATACCTTCTTTGTGAGAAGTTTCCAAATGGTATTTTATGCAATCATCACATCTAAGGACTGTTGAAGCAACTAAGCCTAAAAGTTCTTTAGTTTTTACATCCAAAGCACCTTCAGCATAAGCATTAGTATCTAAATTGAAAATACGTTTTACAATTTTATTATTGTCTGCCAATAACTTTTCGTTCATTTTAGAACGATATTCATTAAATTCTTTAACTTGATTGCTCATCTTCTTTTAAACGTCTTTTTACTACGAATGCCGATATAAATATACTGACTTCATAAATTAATAACATAGGAATTGATACTATAACTTGGCTAACGACATCTGGTGGCGTAACTATTGCTGCTACTATAAGAATAATTACAATTCCATATTTTCTGTATTTTCTAAGAAACTGTGGAGTAACTAAGCCTAGTTTGCTTAAGAAATAAATAATAATTGGTAATTCGAAAAACAAACCACATGCAATTACAGATGTTTTTATCATACCTATATAGGAATCGACATTGAATTCGTTTTTAATAATGCTACTTACAGTAAATGTTGCAAAAAAGTTTACCGACATTGGAACAATTATATAGTAACCAAATAAAACACCTAGAAAGAATAAAATAGAGGCAATAAAAATAAAATATTTCGCATTTTTTCGTTCTTTTTCATACAACGCCGGACTAATAAAACTCCATAATAAACATAATATGTATGGGAAAGCAAAAATAAACCCAGCCGTTATACAAGTCCAAATCAAAATAGTGACTTGACCTTCCATATCTGTATTTTGAATCACAAAAGGTAATTCAGTTACGCAAATACTTTCTTGAAATCCAACATAGTTAGATAACGCACAAAATAAACGGTAAGTTATAAAGTTCGGGTTTGTTGGTCCGAAAATAATGGAGTCAAAAATAAAATCACTTATAAAAAAAGTTGCTGTTGCACCAATTAGAACTGCAATTGTACTTCTTACCAACAACCATCTCAATTCTTCAAGATGTTCCATAAAGGACATTTCCTTCATTTCTTTTTTAGCCATTATACAATTCCTTCTTTTAAAATATCGTGTAAATGAATCACTCCTTTATATTCATCATTATCAACTACAACTAATTGTGTAATTGAAAAATCTTCCAATATGTTTAGCGCATTAACTACCATGTCAGATGTTTTTATTGTTTTTGGGTTTACTGTCATAATGTCTTTTGCTGTCAATCCTGTAATAGTTTCAGTTTTATTTAGCATTCTTCTTATGTCTCCATCCGTTATTATTCCAACAACCTTGTCATTTTCTATAACAGCAGCAACACCAAGTCTTTTCTCAGAAATTTCAACAATAACATTTTTGATGCTTGAGTCTGGACTTACAAACGGTTTTCTGCTGGTATCCAACATATCTTGAACTTGCAATAATAATTTTTTTCCTAAAGCACCACCAGGATGATATTTTGCAAAATCTTCAGCTTTAAAATTTTTCATTTCCATTAAAGCAACCGCCATAGCATCTCCCATAACTAACTGTGCTGTTGTGCTATTAGTTGGTGCCAAATTATTTGGACAAGCTTCACTTTCTACATAAGTATTTAAGGTTATATCAGATTCTTTTCCTAAAAATGAAGTTACATTACCTGTAATTCCAATAAGTTTATTACCAAATCTTTTTAATAACGGAACCAAAACTTTTATTTCTGGACTATTACCACTTTTTGAGATACAAACAACAACATCTCCATCTTGAACCATACCTAAATCACCATGAATGGCTTCTGAGGCATGCAAAAACATAGAAGGAGTTCCTGTTGAATTCATTGTAGCTACAATTTTTTGTGCGATAATAGCACTTTTTCCAATTCCAGTAACAATTAAACGTCCTTTAGTGTTGTATATAATTTCAACGGCTTCTACAAAGCTATTGTCAATGAAATCAGTAAGTTTTGCAATCGATTGGCTCTCTGATAAGAGTGTTTTTTTGGCCGATTCAATGATGTTTTCTTTAGTTATCAAAATAGATTTGTTATAAAATTTGTATGAATAAAAGAAAGTTGTATATTTATGGTTGCAAATTTATGTAAAAATACTATTAAGTAAGAATGAATTCAAACGAAATTGACATACACAAAGAATTAAAAAAATATTTTGGTTTTAACCATTTCAAAGGTTTACAAGAAAAGGTTATCAAAAGTATTTTGGCAAAAGAAAATACATTTGTAATTATGCCAACAGGTGGCGGAAAGTCATTGTGCTATCAACTGCCTTCGCTTGTTCAAGAAGGAACTGCAATTGTAGTTTCTCCTTTGATTGCACTTATGAAGAATCAAGTTGATGCTATTAGAAGTGTTTCAATTAATGATGGCATCGCGCATGTATTAAATTCGTCATTGACCAAAACCGAAATCAATCAGGTTAAAAAGGATATTACTTCTGGAATAACTAAACTATTATATGTTGCACCAGAGTCATTAACAAAAGAGGAATATGTAGAGTTTTTACAATCTGTTCCAATCTCTTTTGTTGCTATTGATGAAGCACATTGTATTTCAGAATGGGGACATGACTTTAGGCCTGAATACAGAAATTTGCGAACTATTATTAAGCAACTTGGGAATGTTCCTGTTATTGGATTAACAGCTACAGCAACTCCAAAAGTTCAAGAGGATATACTTAAGAATTTAGATATGTCTGATGCTACTACTTACAAAGCATCGTTCAATCGTCCGAATTTATTTTATGAAGTACGAACAAAGACCAAGAATATTGAAGCTGATATAATCCGATTTATAAAACAAAACAAAGGTAAATCAGGAATTATATATTGCTTAAGCAGAAAGAAAGTTGAAGCAATCGCCGAAGTTTTACAAGTAAATGGAATCAGTGCTGTTCCTTATCATGCAGGTTTGGATGCAAAAACTAGAGCAAAACATCAAGATATGTTTTTGATGGAAGATGTTGAAGTTGTTGTAGCAACAATCGCCTTTGGAATGGGAATTGATAAACCAGACGTTCGTTTTGTAATTCATCATGATATTCCAAAATCTTTAGAAAGTTATTATCAAGAAACAGGTCGTGCTGGTCGAGATGGTGGAGAAGGACATTGTTTAGCGTATTACTCATATAAAGATGTAGAAAAGTTAGAAAAATTCATGTCAGGTAAACCAGTTGCTGAACAAGAAATTGGTTATGCTCTTTTGCAAGAAGTTGTAGCTTACGCAGAAACTTCTATGTCAAGACGTAAGTTTTTATTGCATTATTTTGGTGAAGAGTTCGATAGTGAAAACGGTGAAGGTGCCGATATGGATGACAATGTTCGTAACCCAAAAGTCAAAGTTGAAGCCAAAGACAATGTCAAAAAATTATTAGAAGTTGTTCGCGATACCAAATATTTATACAAATCTAAAGAAGTTGTTTTTACCTTAATTGGAAGAGTCAATGCTACTATAAAAGCTCATAGAACCGATACTCAATCCTTTTTTGGTTGTGGGAAAGACCAAGAAGAACGCTATTGGATGGCATTAATTCGTCAAGTTTTAGTAAATGGCATGCTTACAAAAGATATTGAAACTTATGGAATTTTAAAAGTTTCAGATAAAGGACACGACTATATTAAGAATCCAACCTCGTTCATGATGTCAGAAGACCATGAATATAATGAAGCCGAAGATGATGCCATTGTAACTGCAGCTAAATCTTCAGGAACTGCAGATGAAGCTTTGATGGCGATGTTGCGTGATTTACGTAAAAAAGTAGCTAAAAAATTAGGTGTTCCACCTTTCGTTGTTTTTCAAGATCCATCTTTAGAAGATATGGCTTTGAAATACCCAATTACTATGGATGAATTGATAAATATTCATGGAGTAGGAGAAGGTAAAGCGAAGAAGTATGGAAAAGAATTTGTTGAATTAATTAGCAGGTATGTTGAAGATAACGACATTATTCGTCCTGATGATTTGGTTGTAAAATCTACTGGAGCTAATTCGGCAAATAAATTATATATCATTCAAAATATCGATAGAAAACTTTCTTTAGAAGATATTGCTTCTGCAAAAGGAATGAAAATGGACGATTTGCTAAAAGAAATGGAGCAAATTGTTTACGCAGGAACAAAATTGAATATCAAATATTGGATTGACGAAATACTAGATGAAGATCAGCAAGAAGAAATTCACGATTATTTCATGGAATCAGAAACCGATAAAATTGAAGAGGCCTTAAAAGAATTCGACGGTGATTACGATATCGAAGAATTACGATTAATGAGAATTAAATTTATTAGTGAAGTAGCTAATTAGAAGTTTTCAGTCACAGTTTTCAGTCACACGAATATGAAAACTGTGACTGCGACTGAAAACTATTCAAACAATTCTCCTCGATGCGGTTTCAAAGCATCACGAACTTGAATCATATTTTCGTCTGTAACTACCATAAATGCTATAGCATACATTTCATTTAAAACTTCAAATCCAGTGATGTTAATTGGTAGTTTTTCTATTGCAATATACTCTTTCAAATGAATTTCGTGATGTTCAGCAGTTTTTGCTGCAACTTCACCACGAAAATCCCATATAAGTTTTATTTTTCTTGACATCTTTAATAAAATTGAACGTCAAAGATAACTTTTTATTAAATTTGAAAAAATTCAAGATTATGAAATGTTTCAGATATGTGTTTTTTATTTTCTCAATTACATGTTCAGCTCAAAACCTTACTTTGAGTGATGCGAACCATCTAGCTTCTTTACCTATAAAATGTCTTCAACAAGAATATCCTAATAAGTTAGGTCAAATGCTCATTGATAGTACAGAGATAAAATCTCCAAAAGAGCTTCATCCAACTTTTTATGGATGTTTTGATTGGCATTCTTCTGTTCATGGCCATTGGAGTTTAGTTTATTTACTCAAGAAGTTTCCAAATCTTGAAAAAAGAGATGAGATTATTCAAAAGTTAAAAATAAATCTATCAAAGCAAAATATTCAATCTGAAATAGATTACTTAAATAAAAAGCACGAAAAATCATTTGAACGAACTTATGGTTGGAATTGGTTATTGAAATTACAACTTGAATTAGAAACTATTGATGACCCATTTGCAAAAGAACTAGCTCAAAACCTAAAGCCATTATCTAATTTAATTATAGAAAGATATATAGATTTTTTACCAAAACTATTATATCCAATTCGTGTTGGAACGCATTCTAATTCAGCATTTGGCTTGACTTATGCTTGGGATTATGCTGTTTTTTCTAATAATATTGAGTTTCAAAATGTAATAAAATCCAATGCAAAGCGATTGTATTTGTCAGATAAAAATTGCCCATTTAGTTGGGAGCCAAGCGGTACCGATTTTCTATCTCCTTGTTTTGAAGAAATGGCACTTATGCAACGTGTTTTATCAAAAAATGAGTTCATTGTTTGGTTAAAAAAGTTTGCTCCGCAGTTGTTTAGTAAAAAGTTTACTATTGAAACTGCCAAAGTTTCTGATAGAACTGATGGACATTTGGTACATCTAGACGGATTAAATTTTAGTAGAGCATGGAATCTTTATTACCTTATCAATCAATATCCTAAAGAGTTTTCGCATCTAAAAAAAGTTGCCGATATTCATTTAAATTTTTCTTTGCCTTCAATTGTAGATGGAAATTATGAAGGAGAACATTGGTTAGCTTCCTTTGCTTTAAGAGCATTTGAAGAAAAAAAATAATTCATTTGATTACTTTTGTCAAAAATTACCTTTATGCCTCGCGAAATTCAAACTCAAGTCTCACCAGAAGTAGCTCACAACGAATCATTAATTAATGAACATGTCGCAAGATTATTAAATACTTCTGTGAAGGAAATTCAAAAGGTTGTTGTTTTGAAACGTTCCATTGATGCACGTCAAAAAGCTATCAAATTCAATATAAAAGCAACTGTTTTTTTTAAAGGTGAAGATTTTATTGAACAAAAAATTGAACTTCCAGAATATAAAAATGTTTCTAATTCACAAGAAGTAATAATTGTTGGTGCTGGTCCAGCTGGACTTTTCGCAGCTTTACAACTTGTAGAACTTGGTTTAAAACCTATTGTAATTGAAAGAGGAAAAGACGTTCGTGGCAGAAGAAGAGATTTGAAAGCCATAAACGTTGACCATATTGTTAATGAGGATTCCAATTACTGTTTTGGTGAAGGTGGCGCAGGAACTTATTCAGACGGAAAATTATATACTCGTTCCAAAAAACGTGGCGATGTTGACAGAATTTTGAGATTATTAGTAGGTTTTGGAGCTTCTGATGATATTTTGGTTGAAGCGCATCCACACATCGGAACTAATAAACTACCTCAAATTATTCAAGATATACGTGAGAAAATTATTGAATGTGGCGGAAAGGTTTTGTTTGAAACCAGAGTAACTGATTTTATTATAAAAAATAATGAAGTTCAAGGAATTGTAACTCAAAAAGGCGATACTATTTCGGCAAATAAAGTTATTCTTGCTACAGGACATTCGGCTAGAGATATTTTTGAATTATTAGATAAAAAGAAAATTTTCATAGAAGCTAAACCATTTGCATTAGGAGTTAGAGCAGAACATCCACAGGAATTGATTGATAAAATTCAATATTCGTGTGATTTCCGTGGTGAATTTTTACCGCCATCACCTTATTCTATTGTGAAACAAGTCAATGGTCGCGGCATGTATTCTTTTTGTATGTGTCCAGGTGGCGTAATTGCGCCTTGTGCTACCAGTCCAGGCGAAGTTGTAACTAATGGTTGGTCACCTTCAAAACGTGATCAAGCTACTGCTAATTCGGGAATAGTTGTCGAATTGAAATTAGAAGATTTTAAACCCTTTGCTAAATTCGGAGCACTTGCCGGAATGGAATTTCAAAAAGCTATCGAACAAAAAGCATGGCATTTAGCAGGTCAAACTCAAAAAGTTCCTGCGCAACGAATGGTTGATTTTACTCAAAATAAAGTTTCGAGTTCCATCCCAAAAACTTCCTATGTACCAGGAACGACTTCTGTAGAAATGGGACAAGTTTTTCCAGGATTTCTATCTCAAATTATGAGAGAAGGATTTAACGAATTTGGAAAAACCATGCGCGGATATTTAACTAACGAAGCCATTCTTCATGCACCTGAAAGCAGAACATCATCTTCAGTCAGAATTCCGAGAGATAATGAAACATTAGAACATGTTCAAATAAAAGGTTTGTATCCGTGTGGTGAAGGAGCAGGTTATGCCGGCGGAATTATTTCTGCTGCCATCGATGGCGAAAAATGTGCTTTAAAAATAGCTGAAACTTTAAAAACTTAGTGTCATGAAGAAAATCATTTTCTTGTTTTTACTTGTTTTTTCTTTTCAAATTGGTTTTGCTCAAGTGGAACATGTAAATCAATTGTATAGTAATGGCAAACCCAAAGAAGTTGGTACATATGTCGACGGAAAGAAAAATGG
>CANGUP010000084.1 GCA_947457105.1 Flavobacteriaceae bacterium | reverse complement strand
GAGATTTTAGAAAAAGCTCAAGTTAGCCAAGACATTAAAGTTCAAGATTGGAATGATGATCAAATCGGAGCAATTCGTGATGCTGTATCATACTACAAAATTGAAGGTGAACTTCGTTCAGAGACTTCATTAAACATCAAACGTTTAATGGATATTGGATGTTATAGAGGAATTCGTCACAGATCTGGTCTTCCATTAAGAGGACAAAGAACTAAAAACAATTCTAGAACAAGAAAAGGTAAGAGAAAAACTGTTGCTAACAAGAAAAAAGCAACTAAATAGTAAGTAATATGGCTAAAGCAAGTACAAAAAAACGTAAAGTTATTATTGAATCTTCAGGAGAAGCTCATATTAATGCAACTTTTAATAACATCATCATTTCGTTAACTAACAAAAAAGGTGAAGTCATTTCTTGGTCTTCTGCTGGTAAAATGGGCTTTAGAGGTTCTAAAAAGAACACTCCTTATGCTGCTCAAATGGCAGCTGAAGATTGCAGTAAAGTAGCATTAGAAGCAGGACTTAAAAAAGTAAAAGTTTATGTTAAAGGTCCAGGTAACGGAAGAGAATCTGCTATCAGATCAATACATAATAGTGGAGTAGAAGTAACAGAAATCATTGACGTTACTCCAATGCCTCACAATGGATGTCGTCCTCCAAAAAGACGTAGAGTATAATTTTTTACTGAATTTTCAGTATTTAATATATAATTAAGTATAACAAGAGATAGAACAAAGATTATCGAAGGATTTATTGACCTGAATTCATAATCTCTATCTCAAAACAATTTTAAAATGGCAAGATATACTGGTCCAAGTACAAAAATTGCTCGTAAATTTGGCGAAGCAATCTTCGGTGCTGATAAAGCATTCGAAAAAAGAAATTATCCTCCTGGACAACACGGGATGGCTAAAAAAAGAGGTAAGAAATCTGAATATGCTGTCCAGTTAATGGAAAAGCAAAAAGCTAAATATTCTTACGGAATCTTAGAAAAACAATTTAGAAACTTATTCGAAAAAGCAGCAGCTTCTAAAGGTGTAACAGGTGAAATCCTTTTACAATTATGTGAAGCTCGTTTAGACAATGTTGTTTTCAGAATGGGAATTGCTTCTTCTAGAAGAGCAGCAAGACAAATTGTTTCTCACCGTCACATTACAGTAAATGGTGAATTAGTAAACATACCTTCTTATCACTTGAAACCAGGTGACGTAGTAGCTGTTCGCGAAAAATCTAAATCTTTAGAGTCAATTGAACGTTCTTTATCAAACTCTAATCATGTTTACGAATGGATTACATGGAATAATGATACTAAATCAGGTACGTTCGTTACCGTTCCTGCTAGACTTCAAATTCCAGAAAACATTAAAGAACAGTTAATCGTAGAGTTGTACAACAAATAATAATTGACACTAGTCTAAATTATGGCAATATTTAATTTTCAAAAGCCCGATAAAGTTATCATGATCGATTCAACCGATTTTGAAGGTAAGTTTGAGTTCAGACCTTTAGAACCTGGTTACGGATTGACTGTTGGTAATGCACTTAGAAGAGTTTTACTTTCTGCTTTAGAAGGTTATGCTATTACATCTACAAGAATTGAAGGTGTAGAGCATGAGTTTTCTACAATTTCAGGAGTTGTTGAAGATGTTACAGAAATTATCCTTAGTCTTAAGCAAGTACGTTTCAAACGTCAAATTGAAGATATTGATAATGAGTCAGTAACTATATCTATAACTGGTAAAGAGCAAATTACAGCTGGTGATTTTCAAAAATTTATTTCTGGATTTCAAGTTTTAAACCCAGAATTAGTTATCTGTAACCTTGATCCAAAAGTTAATTTCAATATGGAATTAACAATTGAAAAAGGTAGAGGATACGTTCCTGCAGAAGAAAACAAAAAGCAAAATGCTGCAATTGGTACAATCTTTACAGATTCTATCTTTACACCAGTGAAAAACGTGAAATATGCTATTGAAAATTTCCGTGTTGAGCAAAAAACAGATTATGAAAAATTAGTTTTTGAAATCAAAACTGATGGTTCAATAAATCCAAAAGATGCTCTTACTGAAGCTGCAAAAGTATTAATTCACCACTTCATGTTATTCTCAGATGAGAGAATCACTCTTGAGGCAGACGAAATCGCTCAAACAGATTCATACGATGAGGAATCATTACACATGAGACAATTGCTTAAAACTAAGCTTGTTGATATGGATTTATCTGTAAGAGCATTAAATTGCTTAAAAGCAGCTGAAGTTGATACATTAGGAGACCTTGTCTCTTTTAACAAACACGACTTAATGAAGTTCCGTAACTTCGGTAAAAAATCTTTAACAGAATTAGATGAACTAGTTGCAGTTAAAAATTTAACTTTCGGAATGGATTTGTCAAAATATAAATTAGATAAAGACTAGTTTCTTTATTCAAATTAAATAGCATTTAAAATGAGACACGGAAAAAAGAACAATCACTTAAGCAGACAGACTGGACATAGAAAATCTATGTTAGCTAATATGGCTTGTTCATTAATTGAACACAAACGTATTAACACAACTGTTGCTAAAGCAAAAGCACTTAAGCAATTCGTTGAGCCGCTTATAACAAAATCAAAAGAAGATACTACTCACAACAGACGTATCGTTTTCGCTTACTTACGCAATAAATATGGTGTTACTGAACTTTTCAGAGAAGTAGCAGCTAAAGTTGGTGACCGTCCAGGTGGATACACTCGTATCATTAAAGTTGGTAACCGTCTAGGTGATAACGCAGATATGGCAATGATTGAGTTAGTAGATTTCAATGAAATTTACAACGGTGGTAAAAAAGAAGAGAAAAAAGCTAAAAGCCGTCGTGGTGGAAAAGCTAAAAAATCTGAAACTCCAGCAGCTGAAACAAAAGCTCCTGAAGCTCCAGAAACTTCTTCTGAAGAAACTACTGACCCGAGCGCTAGCGAATAGGCGAAGCAATCAGCAGAATAATGAATTCAATTTCATAAAAATAAAGGATAAGCTTTCGAGTTTATCCTTTTTTTTATGCCTATTTTCTAATTTATCTTTATTTTAAATTTTTGAGCGAATGTTTTGGGCTTTATCAGTAATCCATTTTCTTGCTGTCTTTCCAAAGCTCGTCTCGTTAAAAGAACGAGACGAAGCTTTTCCTTTGCATCAGGGCTAAATAGCCAACTATTAGAATGTTTATAAACTTTAATAAGTCCACTTTAGAATTATAAAAGATTAACTTAAATTTGCAAAACAACAACTAACTACTTTTTACTAACTACATCAAAATGAAATATACAACTCGTCCACAAGCCATTTTATTATTAGCAGACGGAACCATTTTTTATGGTAAATCAATCGGAATTTCTGGAACAACTTTCGGTGAAGTTTGTTTTAATACAGGAATGACTGGTTACCAAGAAATATTTACAGATCCATCTTACTTTGGTCAAATAATGGTGGCTACCAATCCACACATTGGGAACTATGGAGTTAATGCCAATGAAGTAGAATCTGAAAAAATAATGATATCTGGTCTTGTTTGTAAAAACTTTAGCTTTAATCATTCACGTCCCGATTCTGAAAGTAATTTATACGATTACTTCGAAAAACAAAATTTAATCTGTATTTCAGATGTAGACACAAGAGCACTTGTAAGTTACATTCGTGATAATGGAGCACAAAATTCTGTGATTTCAACAGATGGAACTTCAATAGAAGAACTAAAAATACAACTAGCAAATGTTCCTGATATGAAAGGGTTGGAGCTTGCTTCAAAAGTATCTACCAAAGAGCCTTACTTTTTTGGAAATGAAAACGCAACTTTCAAAATTTCTGCTTTAGATTTAGGAATTAAAAGAAACATTCTTAGAAATCTTGCAAAAAGAGATTGTTATATAAAAGTTTTTCCATACAACACATCTTTTGATGAGTTAAAAGCATTTAATTCTGACGGATATTTCTTGTCAAATGGTCCTGGAGATCCTGAGCCTCTTTTTCAAGTCCAAGAAACAGCTAAACAAATGATAGCTTCTGATATACCTGTTTTCGGAATTTGCCTAGGACATCAAATCATCGGTTTAGCAAACGGAATTTCTACTTATAAAATGTTTAATGGTCACAGAGGTATAAATCATCCTGTTATGAATGTTCTTACTGGAAAAGGTGAAATAACTTCACAAAATCATGGTTTTGCTGTAAACAGAGAAGAATTGGAAAATCATAATGATTTAGAAATCACTCATTATCATATCAATGACAACACCGTGGCAGGAATGAGAATGAAATCTAAAAATTGCTTTTCAGTTCAATATCATCCTGAAGCAAGTCCAGGACCTCATGATTCTTCTTATCTATTTGATGAGTTTATAGAAAGTATTAAAAAAAATGTAATGATCTAGAAATAAAATGAAATCATAAATTACTAAAACGATTGCGTTTATAAGTTTTTTGAAATTAATTATTTTGCTTTTTAACTTTCAGTAAATTTGTGGAAATAACAATAATTTCAACCTTAATTTTAACAAATAAACATAAAAATGAGTATTATTATCAAAATTCACGCTAGACAAATTCTTGACTCAAGAGGAAATCCAACAATTGAAGTGGATGTAGTAACAGAAAATGGTGTTTTAGGTCGTGCTGCTGTTCCAAGTGGTGCATCTACAGGAGAACATGAAGCTGTTGAACTTCGTGATGGTGGAAAAGCTTACATGGGAAAAGGTGTTCTTAAAGCTGTTGAAAATGTAAATACTAAAATTGCTCCTGAATTAATGGGAGTTTCTGTTTTTGAACAAAATCATATCGATCAACTTATGATTGATTTAGACGGAACTGCTAACAAAGGAAATCTTGGAGCTAATGCAATCTTAGGAGTTTCTCTTGCGGCTGCAAAAGCGGCTGCAAATGAATTAGGACTTCCTTTATACAGATATGTTGGTGGAGTTTCTGCTAATACTTTACCAGTTCCAATGATGAATATTATCAATGGTGGTTCGCACTCTGATGCACCTATAGCTTTTCAAGAGTTTATGATTATGCCTGTAAAAGCAACTTCATTTACTCATGCAATGCAAATGGGAACTGAAATTTTCCACAATTTGAAAAAAGTGTTACACGATAGACATTTATCAACTGCTGTTGGTGATGAAGGTGGTTTTGCGCCAAATCTTGCAGGAGGAACTGAAGACGCATTAGATACAATTAAAAAAGCCGTTGAAAACGCTGGTTATAAATTCGGTGACGAAATTATGATTGCTTTAGATTGTGCTGCTTCTGAATTTTACGTTGACGGAAAATACGACTACACTAAATTTGAAGGTGCAACAGGTAAAATCAGAACTTCTAAAGAGCAAGCTGAATATTTAGCGTCATTAGCAACAAATTATCCAATTATCTCAATTGAAGATGGAATGTATGAAAACGATTGGGAAGGATGGAAATACTTAACAGAATTAATTGGCGATAAAACTCAATTAGTTGGTGATGATTTATTTGTTACTAATGTTGAGCGTTTGTCAACCGGAATCGAAAAAGGAATTGCCAATTCAATTCTTGTAAAAGTAAACCAAATAGGAACTTTAACAGAAACAATTGCAGCAGTAAATATGGCGCACAATGCAGGTTATACTTCAGTAATGTCGCATCGTTCTGGAGAAACTGAAGATAATACAATTGCTGATTTAGCTGTAGCATTAAATTGTGGACAAATCAAAACAGGTTCAGCTTCACGTTCTGATAGAATGGCGAAATATAACCAATTATTACGTATTGAAGAAGAATTAGGAAATACTGCCTACTTCCCTGGTTTGAAAGCATTTAAACAGAAGTAATCAAGTAAATGTTTTACAAATAACACCTGATGAGTTTTAAACTTGTCAGGTGTTTTATTTAATTTGATATCGTAAATATTACTCTTAACCGACTATATAACGAAATCTCCATATTTTAATTTTAAGCTATTTTAATTTATTAATCATTAATATAGTTGTGAGTTTTTATTTCCAAAAAAAAGAGTAATATTTCCACAGAGTTTAAGCTTAATAAGTTTTTTTGTATTCAACTATACCAACCTTGCAATTTTTATAATAAAATTAACGAAAACGTTAACGTATTTGTTTTTTAATTCATTTAGAATTCCATAATTTTGTTAGATTATAAATTATCACGATTAATTTCCATACATATTATGTCAAAAACAGCAATATTAGAGTATGATGGCCAAAAGTATGAGTTTCCAGTAATTGTTGGAAGCGAAAACGAACCAGCTATCGATATTGAAAAACTACGTGCCTTGACTGGCGCTATCACTTTAGATCCAGGTTATAAAAATTCAGGTTCTTGTAAAAGTGATATTACTTTCCTTGATGGGGAAGAAGGAATTTTACGTTACAGAGGTTATGCAATTGAAGATTTAGCTGAAAAAGCTGATTTTCTTGAGGTTTCTTATTTAGTCATTTTTGGGGAGTTACCTACAAAAGAGCAACTAACTCAATTTGAAAATGATATTCGTAAGTATACTTTGGTAAACGAAGAAATGAAAAATATCATTGATGGTTTCCCAAAAACAGCTCATCCAATGGGAGTTCTATCTTCATTGACTTCGGCTTTAACAGCTTTTAATCCAAAAGTTGTAAATGTAGAAAATGAAAAAGAGATGTATGAAGCCGTTTGTAAAACAATGGGTAAATTTCTTGTGATTGCTTCGTGGACATATAGAAAAATGATGGGTTATCCTTTGAATTATTTTGATAATACCAAAGGATATGTGGAAAATTTTATGCACTTAATGTTTGAATTGCCAACAGGCCCATATTCAACGAATAAATCAGTAGTTGATGCATTGGATAAATTATTTATTTTGCATGCCGATCATGAACAAAACTGTTCTACTTCAACTGTAAGAATTGTAGGTTCTTCTCATGCAGGTTTATTTGCATCAATTTCTGCTGGTGTTTCTGCACTTTGGGGTCCATTACACGGTGGTGCTAATCAAGCAGTTCTTGAAATGTTAGAAGAAATTCAGAAAAATGGTGGAGATGCCGATAAATACTTAGCAAAAGCAAAAGATAAAGATGATCCATTCCGTTTAATGGGATTTGGACATAGAGTATACAAAAACTTTGATCCAAGAGCAAAAATCATTAAAAAAGCAGCTGACGAAGTTCTTGCAACTTTAGGAGTAAATGATCCAATTCTTCAAATTGCAAAAAAACTTGAGGAATCTGCTTTAGTTGATGAGTATTTTGTATCAAGAAAATTATATCCAAACGTTGATTTCTACTCAGGTATTATCTACCGTGCTTTAGGAATTCCAACGGATATGTTTACTGTTCTTTTCGCAATCGGTCGTTTACCAGGTTGGATAGCACAATGGAAGGAAATGAGAGTTAACAAAGAACCAATTGGTAGACCTAGACAAGTTTATACTGGTCATCCATTGAGAGATTTTGTTGCAATGGATAAAAGATAAAATTCTTTAAATACTTATAAACAAAAGCTTCGTTAATCAACGGAGCTTTTTTATATTTGTACAAATGCCAAAAGCAAATTATATGTTACAATTAAATGTAAAAAACGAAACCTCAAGACTAAGAGCCGTTGTGTTAGGTTCAGCATTAAATAATGGACCAACTCCAACAGCAGACGAAGCCTACGATCCAAAATCATTAGAACATATTCTTGCAGGAACATATCCAATTGAAGTTGATATGGTAAACGAAATGGAAGCGTTCAACAAAGTATTTCAAAAATATAATGTGAAAGTTTTTCGTCCAGAAATGATTGAAAATTATAATCAAATTTTTACTCGTGATATTGGTTTCGTAATCGATGATGTTTTTATAAAAGCAAACATTCTTCCTGATAGAAATCGAGAATTAGATGCCATAAATTATGTTATTGATCAAATAAATCCATCTAAAGTTGTTCGTCCGCCAGAAGATGTTCATATTGAAGGTGGTGATGTAATGCTTTGGAATGATTATATTTTTATTGGAACTTATAAAGGTTCTGATTATAAAGATTATATTACAGCAAGAACCAATATGCAAGGAGTTCAATACATAAAAGATTTGTTTGCAAACAAAATTGTAAAAGAATTTGATTTAGTGAAATCTAAATTAGAAGCTCGCGACAATGCATTGCATCTTGATTGCTGCTTTCAACCAGTTGGAACAAACAAAGGAATCATCTACAAAAGTGGTTTCCGTGAAGAAGCAGATTACGTTTATTTAGTAAAATTATTCGGAAAAGAAAACCTATTTCACATTACACGAGACGAAATGTATAATATGAATTCCAATGTATTTTCTATCGCGCCAGATGTTATAGTGTCAGAGAAAAACTTCACAAGATTAAACAATTGGCTTAGAGAACAAGGTTTTACAGTAGAAGAAATTCCATACGCAGAAATAGCAAAACAAGAAGGATTGTTGAGATGTTCGACATTGCCTTTAATAAGAGATTAAATATGTTTACGGTTTTTAGTTTATAGTTCTCGGTTAGAGCTAAAACAATCAACGATTAACAATAAACCACTAACAAACAAAAAAATGAATCAAACTACAAACTCAATTCTGATGATTCGTCCGGTAGCGTTTAGAATGAACGAACAAACGGCGGTAAACAATTATTATCAAAAAGTCCTTGACGGATTAACTCCAGCAAATGTTAATGGAAAAGCGCAACAAGAGTTTGATGCATTCGTAAACAAATTAAGAATGGTCGGAATCGATGTTACGGTTGTTGACGATACTTTTGATCCAGACACGCCAGACAGTATTTTTCCAAACAATTGGATTTCGTTTCATGAAAATGGTGATGTAGTTTTATATCCAATGTTTGCTGAAAACCGTCGTGCCGAAAGACGTGAAGATATTTTAGATATTCTCGAAGCCAAAGGTTACGAAATCAATGACGGAATTATGGATTATACTTCTGCTGAAGATGATGGGTTTTACCTTGAAGGAACAGGAAGTATCGTATTAGACAGAGAAAACGGAAAAGCATATTGTGCACTCTCACCAAGAGCAGACGAAGAATTATTTATAGAGTTTTGCGAAGATTTCGATTTGAATCCAATCATATTTGAAGCATTTCAAACCGTTAATGGCGAAAGAAAATTGATTTATCATACCAATGTAATGATGTGCATTGGAGATACATTTGCCGTAATTTGTGCTGATTGTATAGATGATAAAAAAGAACGCAAAATGGTTCTAGACAGTCTTCGTTCCGACGAAAAAGAAATTATTCTAATTACTGAAGATCAAATGAACAATTTCGCAGGTAATATGTTAGAGTTACAAGGTTCAGAAGAAAGAAGATACTTAATCATGAGTTCATCGGCTTACAATGCTTTAACCAAAAAGCAAATCGCACAATTAGAAGAACATATTACAATTCTTCATTCAAGCCTAGACACTATAGAAGCATGCGGTGGCGGAAGCGCAAGATGTATGATGGCAGAAGTTTTTCTTCCAAGAAAATAAAATAAAAAAACAGCAAATAAAAATTCCCAAATTCCAATAATTTACTTTGGAATTTGGGATTATTTATTTCAAACTTCAAACTTCGTACTTCGTACTTCGTATTTCGTACTTCGTAATTTTCTAAATTCCTCTAATAATACTCAAAACCGCACTAATAATATACTGAATGCCAATAGCAACTGTCAAGAATCCTACAATTCTCGAAATAGCAACAATTCCTGATGCTCCCAAATATTTAGCCAAATAATGAGCACTTCTCAATACCAAAAAAATTAGAATAGAAACCACGAAAATAGCAAGTGCAGAAGACAAAATTTCAGGAGTAGTTTTATGATCTTGATTAAATGCAATCAATAACGAAATCGAACCAGGTCCAGCTAACATTGGCATAGCAAGTGGTGTTAAAGCAATAGAGGTTCTACTTTGTAAATCTTCTTCCACTTCTTTGCTAATCCCTTTTCTCTTCTTCGGGTTGGCATTTAGTAAGCCAAATCCCGAACTTGCAATCAAAATTCCACCAGCAATTCTAAGTGCTGAAATCGTAATTCCGAAAAAACTCAAAACATATTCACCAACAAAAAAGGAAATTAACAAAATGATACACACATTTATCGCTGCCAATAAGGAAACTCGCGAACGTTCTACTTTGTTATAATCTTGTGTTAAACCCACAAAAAAAGGAATTACACCAATAGGATTCAATACCGAAAACAGCGCACCAAGCAAAACAAAAAAAGTATTCAAGAAAACATCCATTTTTTGAAAAGTTTAAATTTTCGACAAAGATAAATAAAGAAGTAACGCATAAAGTTAAAATAAAAACAATTATCCGTAATTTTGCTCCATGAAATCGCCACTTACATTACTTTTGTTGAAAACAAATTTCAAATAGGGCGATACCATTAATGACCTCTAAAAAACAACTCCTACATTTATGAAAAATAAGAAAACACTCGTTCTTGGTGCTTCCACCAAACCCGAAAGATACGCTTTCAAAGCCATAACAATGTTGGTAGATAAAGGTCATTCGGTTATAGCTATAGGACAAAATCAAGGCGAAGTAGCTGGAATTTCAATCAGAACAAAAAATATTCCTCTAAAAAATATTGATACTGTAACTTTGTATCTAAATCCGGTGCGCCAACGCGAATATTATAATTACATTATCGAAACAAAACCCAAAAGAGTAGTCTTCAATCCAGGAACAGAAAATCCAGAGTTTTATCAATTACTTAAAGCCAATTCCATCAAAGTTGAAGAAGCTTGCACCTTGGTTTTATTGACAACTAATCAGTATTAATGTCAGACTGAGCTTTGTCGAAGTCAAGAGCGAATGGTTCGGGCTTTATCAGTAATGGCAATTCCTGCTTTTCGTTCTACTTCGTGTCACTGCAATCAGGGCTAGTGAGATTTCCATTTTAATTTTTGGTCAAAAATCTTTAGAAATCAGCGTTTGAAAATCCGTGTCTTCAGCGTTCCATTCCTAAAACTTAGTCTGACTAGTAGCAGGTTTACTAATAATCAACAATCCAATAAATGTTATCAATCCGTTAACGATGATTAATTCGTTATCAATTACATAATCTCCAAAAAGAGTAGCTGAATTTTTTGCAATTAAAAAACAAACCAAAGGCGAAATCACACAAATAAAAGGAACTAATTTATCATGAACCGTTTTAGATTTCATAAACAATCCAAAAGCATACAGTCCTAAAAGCGGTCCATAAGTATAACTAGCCACTTTAAAAATCATCGTCACCACCGATTTATCATTCAACGAATTAAAAATAATTATCACTAAAAACATCAATATCGAAAATCCAACATGAACTAAATGACGCGTTCGAACCATTTTTTTATCATCTGCTATCTGCTGACTGCTGACTGCTGACTGCTTTTTATCCATTCCGAGAAAGTCAACACAAAAAGAAGTTGTCAAAGCAGTCAAAGCCGAATCGGTTGTAGCAAAAGTAGCTGCGGTTAATCCTAATAAAAACACAATTGCAGGAATTATATTCAAATGATTAAAAGCAATTTCAGGAAACAATAAATCAGTACGTTTTACACCATCAACCATCGGAACAGCGATTCCGTTTTTCTCAGCGTATAGATAAAGTAATGCACCAACACTCAAAAAGAAAATATTAATAACCACAAAAATTCCGGTAAACGTGAACATGTTTTTTTGAGCTTCACCAATGTTTTTGCAACTCAAATTCTTTTGCATCAAATCTTGGTCTAATCCAACCATTGCAATAGTTACAAAGATTCCACCCAAAATTTGTTTCAACACAAAGTTTCCTTTCATATAATCTTCATAAAAGAAAACTTTAGAATAATTACTGTTTTTTACCGCTTCAAAAGCTTCTGTAAAACTATAATCTAAACTATTGCAGATAAAAATAATCGTCAAGAAAACCGAAGAAACTAAGAAAAAAGTTTGCAAAGTATCTGTGATAATAATTGTTTTCAATCCGCCACGATACGTGTAAGCAAAAATTAAGGCTAATGAAATTAAAACCGTTACTGCAAAAGAAATATTGTAAGCGTCAAAAACAAAACGTTGCAATACAATTACTACTAAATACAAACGAAATGCAGAGCCAATGGTTCGACTTATCAAGAAAATTGTAGCTGCAGTTTTGTAACTCACAACACCTAATCTTTGCTCGATATAACTATAAATAGAAGTCAAATTCATTCTATAATAGAGGGGGAGTAAGAGGGTTGCAATGATGATAAAACCAATTGCATTTCCCAAAACAAATTGAAAATATTTGAACTGCAAATCAGGATTTCCAACTTCGCCAGGAACGGAAATAAAAGTTACGCCAGAAAGTGCCGTTCCGATCATTCCGAAGGCTACCAAATACCATTTAGAATTTTTATTTGCCTTAAAAAAAGCATCGTTACTACTGTCTTTTTTACTAACAAGATTCGAAATAAGGATAAGAATTCCGAAATAGATAATGATAATTGCTAAAATAGTTCCTGAAGACATAAATAGTTTTTTTGGTTGTGCTAAAATAGAAATATTTGAGAAGAAAGATAATAGAAAATAGAAAAAAGAGAGAATAAGCATAAATCCAAATCTAATAATCCAAAAATCTAATAATCTAATAATCTATTTTGTTACTTTTGTCAAATGGAATTTTCATCAAAACTTCTAGAAAAAGCAGTCAACGAAAT
>CANGUP010000083.1 GCA_947457105.1 Flavobacteriaceae bacterium | reverse complement strand
CCGCAAGTGGTTGAAATTTGGAACAACGTTTTCATGGAATTCAACAGAAAAGCTGATGGTTCGTTAGAAAAACTACCAGCACAACATGTTGATACCGGCATGGGATTTGAGCGTTTATGTATGGCAATGCAAAATGTGACTTCCAATTATGATACGGATGTTTTCACTCCGCTAATTGAAAAAATTGAAAAAATTACAGGATTAAAATATACTTCAAACGAAGTTAAAAATGTTTCAGAAGAACAAAATAAAACTAACATTGCTATTCGTGTAATTGTCGATCACGTTCGTGCGGTTGCGTTTGCAATTGCTGACGGACAATTACCATCTAACACTGGCGCAGGTTATGTAATTCGTAGAATTTTGCGTCGTGCGATTCGTTACGGATTTACATTTTTGAATACTAAAGAACCTTTTATCAATAAATTAGTTGAAGTTTTAGCTAATCAAATGGGTGAATTTTTCCCAGAAATCAAATCGCAACAGCAATTGGTTACTAATGTAATCCGTGAAGAAGAAGCTTCGTTTTTAAGAACTTTAGACCAAGGTTTACAATTGTTAGATAAAGTTGTTGCTGAAACATCAGGGAAAGAAGTTTCAGGAGCAAAAGTTTTTGAATTGTACGATACGTTCGGATTTCCAAAGGATTTGACTGCGTTAATTTTAAAAGAAAAAGGATTTTCATACAACGAATCAGATTTCGAATCGGAATTACAAAAACAAAAAGCACGTTCTCGTGCAGCATCAGAAGTTTCAACTGAAGATTGGTCAGTTTTAATTCCAGGAAACGTAGAAACTTTCGTAGGTTATGACCAAACCGAAAATGATGTAAAAATCACTAGAATTCGTAAAGTAGATTCTAAAAAAGACGGAATTTTATATCAAATAGTTTTGGACAACACACCATTTTATCCTGAAGGTGGAGGACAAGTTGGTGATAAAGGAACTTTAGTTTCTGCAAACGAAACCATAGATATCATTGATACAAAGAAAGAAAATAATTTAATTCTACATTTTGCAAAACAACTTCCAGAAAATATTGAAGCAGGATTTGTAGCAAAAGTAAACACCGATTTAAGAACGTCAACTTCCAAAAATCACTCGGCTACGCATTTGATGCATTTAGCATTGAGAAACATTTTAGGAACACATGTGGAACAAAAAGGTTCGTTAGTTAATCCAAATTACTTGCGTTTTGACTTTTCGCATTTTTCTAAAGTTTCTGATGACGAATTACATCAAGTTGAGGCAAGTGTAAATGAGCAAATCGAAGCACAATTGCAATTGGTAGATCACAGAAATATTCCAATTAAAGAAGCTTTGGAGAAAGGTGCAATGGCTTTATTTGGAGAAAAATATGGTGATTCAGTAAGAATGATTGAATTTGGCGAAAGCAAAGAGCTTTGTGGTGGAATTCACGTAAAAAATACTGCAGATATTTGGCAGTTCAAAATCATTTCAGAAGGTGCAGTTGCCGCAGGAATTCGTCGTATTGAAGCAATCACTGGCGATGCTGTGAAAGATTTCTACAAAAATCAAGAAACAACTTTGGCAGAAATTAAGGAAACTTTGAAAAATCCACAAGATATTTTAAAATCGGTTGCTTCATTGCAAGACGATAATGCAAAGTTGAAAAAACAAATTGAGCAATTATTAAAAGAAAAAATAGACGGATTAAAAAACACGTTAGTTTCAGATTTTCAAGAAATAAACGGAATTAACTTTTTAGCTAAACAAGTTGATTTGTCAATGAGTTCAACTAAAGATTTAGCTCAAGCTATTGGAACATCTAAGCCAAATTCATTCGTGTTTTTAGCTTCGGTTGAAGATAACGCTCCTAATATTCACTGCTACATTTCAAAAGAATTGGTTACAGAAAAATCATTAAATGCTGGAAATGTAATCAGAGAATTAGGTAAATACATTGACGGAAATGGTGGAGGACAACCATTTTTCGCGTCAGGAAAAGGGAAAAATGTAAACGGAATTAAGGAAGCTTTGGAGAAAGTGGTTGAGTTTGTGAAATAGATAAACAGAAAAATGTAAATTGTAATCCTGATTTGTTTTTAACTTATCAGGATTGTTTTTTTTATATATTTGATAATAATTTTGAAAGTGATATAAATCTCATGAACTTCACCACTAAAATACCTATTCAAAAGTCAAATTTTCCTATAGATTATAATTCTAAAATTATTTCTATTGGTTCGTGTTTTGCTGAAAATATGGGAGAAAAATTTGAGTATTTTAAGTTTCAAAATTGTGTAAATCCTTTTGGAATTATTTTTAATCCAATATCTATTGAAAATCTTATAAATAGAGCTGTAAATAAAATTGAGTTTACAGAAAAAGACATTTTTTTTCATAACGATTTATGGCATTGTTATGAAGTTCATTCCCTTTTAAGTGATACTTCTTCAGAATTAATAGTACAAAATTTGAATAGAGTACTACATCTTTTTAGAACTCAAATTATAGAAGCATCTCATTTTATTGTTACTTACGGAACGTCTTGGGTTTATCGACTTCGACAAGCTCAGCCTGACAGTTTAAGTATTGTAGCCAATTGTCATAAAGCGCCACAAAATCAATTTGATAAAGAAATTTTATCTGTAGAAATTATTGAAAAATCTATTGAGAATTCAATCAATTTAATTCAGAAAATAAATCCAAATTGTAATTTTATTTTCACCATTTCGCCAGTGCGACATATAAAAGATGGATTTGTAGAAAACCAAAGAAGCAAAGCGCATCTTATTTCCGCAATTCATTCCTACAACCTACAACCTACAACCTACTTCCCTTCCTACGAAATTATGATGGACGAACTTCGAGATTATAGATTTTATGCCGAAGATATGTTGCATCCAAACCAAATAGCAATCGACTATATTTGGATAAAATTCTTTGAAAGTTATATTTCAGAAAATGAATTTGCAACGATGAATCAAGTTTGCGAAATACAACGAGCATTGAAACACCGACCATTCAATCCTAATTCTGAAAATCATCAAATATTTTTAAAAAAAGTGAATAAAAAAATTCGTACTTTAGTCTCAAGATATCCGCAAATACAATTTTAAAATGTCGCAACAAACTCCTCCTAAAGTGGGCTTTTTTGGAGCCTTATCAGAATTTCGAAAATGGGCAGTTTTATTTCTAATAGGATTAGTTTTGTTTTTTGGATATAAATTTTTTACTACCAAAAGCGAAACGTCTTCGATAGAATATGATACTAATTTAATACAACAACAAATTAAAAATGTTGGAAAACTAGTTGTAACTGAAGGCCATTTTGCCGAAGTCCTAACTTATAAAGACAGAAAAGAAACTTATATTCCGGGTTTGAGTTTTGATAAAAAAGCTTTAATCGTCATCAATGCTGATGTAACTGTAGGTTTTGATTTAAGCAAAGTAAAATATGATATTGATGCGAAAAATAAAACAGTAACCATCACAAACATTCCTGAAGAAGAAATAAAAATTAGTCCTGATATAAAATATTATAATACTGAATCTTCAACTTTCAATGAATTTACAGGAGATGATTATAATAAAATCAATAAATTGGCTAGAGAGAATTTAAAAAAGAAAATAGATAAATCTACTTTAAAATCAAATGCTGAAAATAGATTAATTAGCGAATTATCTAAGATTTTAATTCTAACAAGTTCTATGGGGTGGACTTTAAAATATGATGGTGAGGTGGTTAATAATAATCAAGAGTTTCAATCTAAAATAAAAGGGTAAAAGCAACTCTGAATTTCAAGGTCACTTTTACAAAAACCAATAACTATTTAATCAATAAACTATAATTTATTTTCCAAGCTTTGCCATCCACCACCATTCATAACATCAATACCGCTGTTTTTCAAAATCGATGTAGCTTGTGCACTTCGCATACCACTTCTGCAACATACAATTACAGGTTTTTCTAATCTTTTAATTTCATTAACCTTAGAAAAAATGTTGTCTAACGGAATGTTTTTAGAGTTCTTAATATGACCTTCTCTAAACTCACTAACTGTTCTTACATCAATAATAACGGCTCCTTTGTCCATATATTCTTTTACACTTTCCGATTTTCCGCCAAAACCTAACATACTTAATAATCCCATGTTTTATATTTTTAATTTGTTTTCTATTTCAGATTTTACAGCAAAATTAATGGTATACATCCTATAAATTTGTAACAAAAGTTACCCAACTAAAAATATTCTATATATTTGACACCAATGAAGATTACCGATAGAAAAACCGAAATTATAAACGTATCCGCACGACTTTTTAAAGAAAAAGGCTATAGCGCTGTGACAATGCGTGACATCGCTCAGGCTATGGACATCAAAGCTGCAAGTTTATACAACCACATCAAATCTAAGCAAGAAATTTTAGTGTTAATAATTATCGAAATTGCAGAAGAATTTACTTCCGTTATAGAGGAAATCCTTGTTTCAAGCGATATAACTATCCAAAAAATCGAACGAGTTATCCAACTTCACATCGACATTACTCTCAGAAATTCCGATGCATTAGCCTGTCTAAACAACGATTGGATGCACTTAACTGACGATGATTTAGTTTATTTCATCAAAATGCGAAACGACTACGAAGAAAGTTTCCGACAAATGATCAAAACCGGAATAGACAACGGCGAAATAAAAAACCTAAACATCGAAGTAATCATCTTCTCAACGCTTTCAACATTAAGAACACTTTACCTTTGGTACGGAAAGAAAAAAACAATAAAACCCGAAGTCCTAAAAGCAACGATGATTCAAGTTTTACTAAATGGAATTGTATAAAAAGATAAGAAAATTTTGCGTCACTGCGTCTTTTCTAGAAATAAAAAAAGTACTTAAAACAAAAAATTACAACGTTTTCGTAACATATTAAAATTTTTACTAAATTTGCATAACAAACTAACAATTGTTAGTTAAAAATTATTCAGTGGTTATGTCAAAATTTCACAGCATAAAAATTGCCGATATTTATAAGGAAACCAAAGATTGTTCCGTACTTTCTTTTGAGATTCCAGAAGAATTAAAGCAAGAATTTCAATACAAACCTGGACAACATCTTACCCTAAAAGCAATAATTGACGATGAAGATGTTCGTCGTTCTTATTCATTATGTTCTTCTCCAATCGAAAATAAATGGAAAGTAGCCGTTAAAAAAATCAATGGCGGATTATTCTCAACTTACGTAAACGAAACGCTAAAAAGAGGTGATATTCTTGAAATAATGCCACCAAGCGGAAAGTTCAATGTAGAAATCGATACACAAAAAGCCAAAAATTACATAGCATTCGCAGCAGGAAGCGGCATCACGCCAATTCTGTCAATCATAAAAACACATTTAAAATCTGAGCCAAACAGCACTTTTAAATTATTTTATTTAAATCGTTCTGTAAAATCCATTATCTTTAAAGAAGAAATTGAACAGCTTAAAAACTTGTATTTCAATCGTTTCGAAATTTTTCATTTCCTAACCAAAGAGCATCGTGCATCTGAATTGTTTAACGGAAGATTTACGAAAGAAAAAATTCAGGTTTTAACCGAAAAAATAATCGACATTCCAGCAACAGACGATTGTTTCATCTGCGGACCAGAAGATATGATTTTCCTATTACGCGACGAATTAACAACTGCCGGATTAGATAGTGATAAAATACATTTCGAGTTGTTCACTTCCGGAATTTCCGAAGAAGACAAAAAGCGAATTCAAAGAATAGTAGAAAATAAAGTAAACGGAACTGATATCACTATCATCGACGGCGGAAAAGAATTCCATTTCGTGATGGACGAAGCCTACGACAACATTCTCGATGGCGCATTAGCAGCCGGAGCCGATTTACCATTTGCCTGCAAAGGCGGTGTTTGTAGCACTTGCAAATGCAAAGTTTTAGAAGGCGAAGTCGAAATGAAAGTCAATTACGCACTCGACGCACACGAAGTCGCCAAAGGATTGGTTTTGAGCTGTCAAGCCGTTCCAACAACCGACAAAGTTGTAGTCGATTTTGGAGTATAGAAGCGAATGGTTCGGGCATTTTTGCAATCCGTTTTCCTGCTTTCCGCAGTATCTTTTTTTGCAAAAAAGGATACTTGCTCCAATCAGGGCTAGAAAGCAAACGAATTGAATAAAAATAAAAGATAAAACAACAAAATCTTAATGAACCTTAATAGCTTAATGGTTCAAAAGAAAAAAAGTAATAATCGTTCAAAGTTACTGCAAAGTAAAGTATTACGGCGACTGAACACTGAACACTAATTCAAAAAAGTATGTCAGAAAAAGAAGTAAAAAATTTAGAAGAAATCTTCGATGCACGAATTGCAAGAGACGAAAAAATCGAGCCCAAAGATTGGATGCCCGAAAAATACCGTCAAACACACATTCGTCAAATTTCCCAACACGCACATTCCGAAATCGTAGGGATGCTACCAGAAGGAAATTGGATAACACGTGCACCATCGTTAAAAAGAAAAGTAGCACTTTTGGCTAAAATCCAAGACGAAGCCGGACACGGATTATACCTATATTCTGCTTGTGAAACTTTAGGTGTTTCTCGTGAAGAATTATATGAACAACTGCATTCAGGAAAAGCCAAATATTCAAGTATTTTCAATTATCCAACACTAACTTGGGCCGATATGGGTGCCATTGGTTGGCTAGTTGATGGTGCTGCTATCATCAATCAAGTGCCTTTATGTTCCACATCTTTTGGGCCATACGCAAGAGCAATGGTTCGTGTTTGTAAAGAAGAAAGTTTCCATCAACGTCAAGGTTTTCAAATCATGATGACTTTAGCCGAAGGAACTCCAGAACAAAAAGAAATGGCACAAGACGCATTAAACCGTTGGTGGTGGCCATCACTTATGATGCTCGGGCCATTAGATGCCGAATCAGTTCACACTGAGCAATCAATGAAATGGAAATTAAAGCGTAAAAGCAACGACGATTTGCGTCAACAATTTGTAGACCAAACTGTTCCTCAAGCTAATATGATTGGCTTAACCATTCCAGATCCAGATTTAAAATGGAACGAAGAAAAACAATCCTATGATTTCGGAGAAATGAATTGGGACGAATTTTGGCAAGTTGTAAAAGGCCACGGACCATGTAATAAAGAACGTATCTCAGCAAGAGTAAACGCTTGGGAAAAAGGAAAATGGGTTCGCGATGCTGCAATGGCTTACGCCGAAAAACAAGCAAACAAAGAAGTAAAACAAGCAATATAAAATAGTTCACAGTCACAGTTTTCAGTTTTCAGACTGCCAACTGCGACTGCGACTGAAAACTATAAGAGTATGAAGAATTGGCCACTTTGGGAAGTATTTATAAGAAGTAAAAACGGATTAGAACACCGCCATTGCGGAAGTTTACACGCAAGCGATGCAACAATGGCATTAGAAAACGCACGCGACGTTTACACACGACGTATGGAAGGTGTAAGTATTTGGGTTGTTCCATCAGCACAAATCACAGCATCAAATCCAGACGATAGCGCCGAACTTTTCGATCCAGCAAAAGACAAAGCCTATCGTCATCCAACTTTTTACGAATTGCCTGACGAGTTAAAACATATGTAAAAATTAGTCGTAAGTCTTTTAAGTTTTAAGTCATTAGTCTTCACTATATCTGTAACCAACAACTTGCGACCAACAATTAATCACAAACCACTAAATTTATGACTTTCGTCAAATTTGAAGATATTATTGCTTGGCAAAAAGCACAGAGTTTATGTGTTGAAATCTATTTAGCATTTCAAAACTCAAATGATTTTGGATTTAAAAATCAAATTCAAAGAGCTTCTATTTCTATTTCAAATAATATCGCCGAAGGTTTTGATAGAATGAGTGATAAAGAATTTGTTAGGTTTTTATATATAGCATTAGGTTCTTGTAGTGAAGTGAAATCAATGTTATATCTTTCAAATAAATTAAATTATTTGTCAGAAGAACAAACAGAAAAATTAATAAATAATTCAAATGAAGTTGGAAAAATTATAAGAGGTTTAATAAAATCAATATCTCCAACGACTAACGACTAACGACTTATGACTAATAACTTAATTCAATACATCTACGGAATTGCAGATAATTCTCTAATTCTAGGACAACGCCTCGGTGAACTTTGCGGACACGGACCAAGTCTAGAAACAGATATTGCAATGACCAATATTTCTTTAGATTTATTCGGTCAAGTACGTAGTTATTTTCAATATGCGGCCAAATTAATCGGAGGCGATGCCACAGAAGATACAATCGCTTTCTTAAGAAAAGAAAGAGAATATAAAAACGTTTTGTTGGTCGAACAACCCAATCAAGATTTTGCCAATTCCATTGCTAGACAGTTTCTATTCGATGTTTATCATTTATTAGTATTAGAAGAATTGCAAAATAGTAAAGATGAAACGTTATCAGCTATTGCCAAAAAAAGCATCAAAGAAGTTTCCTATCACACAAGATTTTCTTCTGATTGGATTAGAAGATTAGGCGATGGAACAGAGGAAAGTCATAACAGAATCCAAACCGCAATCAACGATTTATGGATTTTTACAGACGAACTTTTCCATCAAACTGATGCAGATAAAGTAATGGTTGCAGAAGGAATTGGAGTAGACGTAACACTTTTAAAAGTAAATTATTTTAAAAAAGTAAACGAAATTTTAGAAGAAGCAACAGTACAAATACCAACAATAGAATACTTCCAAAAAGGAGGAAAACAAGGAATTCACAGCGAACATATGGGATATCTTTTAGCACAAATGCAATACATGCAATTAGCTTATCCAAATATGAATTGGTAGAAAATGATTTGTCATTCTGAACTTGTTTCAGAATCTCATAAAACAAAAATGACAGAAACAACAGAACATATCGACCAAAATCTCTTCGAAATACTAGAAACAGTATCCGATCCAGAAATTCCTGTATTATCAATAATGGAAATTGGAGTAGTGCGTTCTGCCAAAATAATAAACAATATTGTAGAAGTTCAAATCACTCCAACCTACAGCGGTTGCCCAGCAATGGATGTAATTGGAGACGACATAAAATTAGCATTCAAACAAAAAGGCTACGAAGCCAGAGTAGAACTAATCCTTTCGCCAGCATGGACAACCGATTGGATTACAACAAAAGGCAGAATAGCTTTAGAAAAATACGGAATTGCTTCACCATTATCGGAATCAGCTGATAAAGAAGCGCTTCTAGGTAATAAAAAGTTAGTAAAATGTCCGCAATGCGGCTCATTCAACACAAAATTAGTAAGTCAATTTGGTTCCACAGCATGCAAGGCATTTTTCCAATGCGAAGATTGCCAAGAACCATTCGACTACTTTAAATGTTTAAAATAAATTCCCATGAAAATGGGAATCTTTTGAAATCAAACCCTTAATGAAGGTTAATTTCTTAATGGGTTAAAAAATAAAATAGGTATGAGCAATGATTCAATAGAACTAAAAATTGAAAAAAATGTCGCGTGGATTTCACTCAACAGACCCGAAGTTTTCAATAGTTTCAATCGTGAAATGGCGTTTCTGTTACAAGAAACTCTAGACAATTGTGAAAACGATACAGATGTACGTGCAATAGTAATCACCGGAAACGGGAAAGCATTTTGTGCCGGACAAGATCTAAAAGAAGTAACCGATCCAGAATTAAATCCAGGTTTCAGAAAAATATTGGAAGAACATTACAATCCAATCATCCAAAAAATCAGAAATATAGAAAAACCAATTATTGGTGCAGTAAATGGAGTTGCTGCTGGAGCAGGAGCAAATATAGCTTTAGCTTGTGATATAGTTGTAGCTTCTGAAAATGCATCGTTCATTCAAGCTTTTAGTAAAATTGGATTGATTCCGGACAGCGCAGGAACTTTCTTCTTGCCACGATTAATTGGTTTCCAAAAAGCAACTGCTTTAATGATGTTAGGCGACAAGGTTTCATCAGTAGAAGCCCTAAATATGGGTATGATTTATAAAATTTTCCCTACCGGATTATTCGATGAAGAAGTAATGACTTTAGCAACCACTTTAGCTCAAATGCCAACAAAAGCAATCGGTTTAACCAAAAGATTATTAAATCAATCAATGACAAACAATCTAGAACAACAACTAGCTTTAGAATCAGATTTACAAATCGAAGCCAGTTCGTCCAACGATTACAAAGAAGGAGTAACCGCTTTCGTAGAAAAAAGAAAACCCGAATTCAAAGGAAATTAAATAAAAAACCTAGCGAACTTTGCGTAAAACTTTGCGCTCTTTGCGGTTAAAAAAGCATAAGTAATGAATATAGCAATAATAGGTTCAGGAACAATGGGAAGTGGCATCGCGCAAGTAGCCGCAACTTCAGGTTGTGCCGTAAAATTATTCGATTTGAATCAAGAAGCTTTAACCAAAAGTAAAAAAGCTCTTGAAACCACTTTATCTAAATTAGTAGAAAAAGAAAAAATCAATTACACCGAAAAATCCCGAATCCAAAACAATATTTCTTACGTAAACAACTTACAAGATTTATCAGATTCCGATTTAATAATCGAAGCCATCGTAGAAAATCTCGAAGTCAAGCGAAAGGTATTCTCAGAACTGGAAACCTTAGTCTCTGAAAATACGATACTCGCATCCAACACATCATCACTATCTATAGCTTCCATTGCAGCTTCTTGTCAAAAACCAGAACGCGTCATTGGAATTCACTTTTTTAATCCAGCACCATTAATGCAATTGGTTGAGGTAGTTCCAGCAGTTCAAACCAGCGAAGAAGTACTTCAAAAATCTGTGCAAATTATCTCTGATTGGAAAAAAGTAGTTGCCGTTGCCAAAGACACACCAGGATTCATAGTAAACCGTGTCGCAAGACCATTTTACAGCGAAAGTTTACGAATTTACGATGAAGGAGTAGCAGATTTTGCAACAATCGATTGGGCCTTAAAAACCATCGGCGAATTCAGAATGGGACCATTCGAATTAATGGATATGATTGGTCACGATGTAAATTATGTGGTAACAGAAACCGTTTTCACAGCGTTTTATTTCGATCCAAAATTCAAACCATCTTTCACACAAAAAAGATTGTTGGAAGCAGGATTTCTCGGAAGAAAGTCGGGAAGAGGATTTTATGATTACAACAAAGAATTACCAAAACCAATAGAAGATACAATTTTAGCAAAATCAATTTTCGAAAGAGTAATCGTAATGCTAATCAATGAAGCAGCAGATACGCTATTTTTAAATATCGCATCTGCTAAAGACATCGACAACGCCATGACTAAAGGAGTAAATTATCCAAAAGGATTACTTACTTGGGCAGACGAACTCGGAATCAATTGGTGCGTAGAAAAACTAGACGATCTATACAACGAATACCATGAAGACCGATACAGATGTAGTGCAATATTAAGAAGAATGGCTAATAAAGGTGATAGGTTTTTTGAGGTAGTAGGTGTTAGGTAGAAAAAGATAAATTATGGAATCAAAATTTCATTTTACATTTGAAGATTTGTTAGTTTACCAAAAAGCAATGCAATTTGGTGAATTGATTAATATTCAAGCAAAAAGTTTCCCAAAAGAAGAAAGATATGAATTAACTTCACAATTTAAAAGAGCAAGTGATTCAATAGCTTTAAATATTGCAGAAGGTTCTGGAGGAACAGATAAACAGTTCTATAATTATCTTGGAAACGCTTGGCATAGTGCTCACGAATGTGTTTCATGTAGTTCAAAGGCCTATCTAAGAAATTATATTTCTGAAGAAACAAACGAATTAAATAGACAAGTTTTATCAGAAATCACAAAAATTATCAGCAGTTTAAGAAGTATAATCGGTAAACGAATAAATAGTTAGTATGTCAGACCTAAAACCTATCCCCAACCACCTAATACCTCATAAAATGCTTTCTCAAGACGCCTACAGCCAATGGCTAGGCATCGAAATTCTCGAATGCGAAATCGGTCGTTGCAAAGTCGCTATGACGGTTCGCAAAGAAATGCTCAACAGTATGTTCAAAGCCCACGGCGGAATAACCTATTCGTTGGCCGACACCGCTTTCGGATTCGCAGCCAACACACACGGTAAATTTTCCGTTTCTATCGAAACCTCAATAAATCACATCGAAGCCATAAACGAAGGCGATTATTTAACCGCCGAATCAGTAATAGAAAAAGTAAATAACAAACTAGGATTCAATATAATAGAAGTAAAACGCGACAACGAATTAGTAGCATTATTCAAAGGCGTTGTCTATCGCACCCAAAAAGATTGGGAAGAATAGAAACTGTCAGGCTAAGCTTGTCGAAGTCAGGAGCGAATGGCTTGGGTATTTTCAGTAATGGCAATTCCTGCTGCCTTTCCAAAGCTCGCTAAAGAAGCGAGGCTTTTCCCTTGCATCAGGGCTAAATTGTAAATGAATTGAATAGAAAGTAAATTAAATGAAATAAGAAATATAAAATAGTGTCTTAGCGAGAAAATATAACTTAGCGAACCTTGCGTAATACCTTGCGCTCTTTGCGGTTAAACAAAAAAAAACAAAAATAAGTTCAAAGTTGAGCAACTGTCAACTGAAAACTGTCAACTGAAAACTGAAAATGGAAGCATACATCATAGACGGAGTAAGAACTCCAATCGGAAGTTACCAAGGAACACTAGCATCGGTTCGCCCAGATGATTTAGGAGCTTTGGT
>CANGUP010000082.1 GCA_947457105.1 Flavobacteriaceae bacterium | reverse complement strand
GTAGAGATGTATTTGAAGTAACTGTAAAATTTACATAACCTTGATAATTTTGAAGTCCTTTGACACCCAATTGAGTGTTTGGATTGGATGGTCCTAACTTTGCTACTGCACCAAAAGCTCTAGCTTCTGCATAATAAGTTGTTGTTGTACTTAATGCTGGAGTAGTAAATGTGTTCCCTGAGGCAACTTGAGCACCTCCAGATAAAGCGTCAAACCAACGAATAGCAGAACCTGCACTCGGATTAGCTATCAAACTTACAGTTCCATATCCACATCTTGTAACAGGAAGGGTTGATACTACTAAAGGAGGTGAACACTCTGTATTAAAAGTTTCTTCCATTGACCAAATACTTTTATCGGAACTAGAACAATTACCTCTAAGCCAAACCCAATAACTTGTACTTGGGTTTAATCCAGTAAGATTTAATGTTGTAATACCTGCACCAACTGATCCACTAGCTGGGGTAGCTATATTTGGTGGCGTTGCTGTAGTTGAAAGAAAGTATTCATATCCCATTGCTGGTGGTACTGTAGAAGGAACCCAATTAAGAGTAACGGTAGTTGCTGTAAAAGCAGAAGAAATAACCTCTGTAGGTTCAATACAAGATGGCGATAAAGTTACACTAATATCATCAATGGCAATATAGGTCTGATTGGCAATACTATATCCTCTGTATCCTATATAAAAAATACCTGAACTAACTGGCGTAAAATCAATTTGAGTGGTTTCAAAGAAACTATTATCAATTCCTGTTAGAGTAGTTAAAGTATTTGTCATACCTAACACAGACTGGCTAGCACCATAATAAACAGCCAAATTCTCAGAATTAGAACTAGTATTACCAGTATTGTAACTAAATTTTAATCGGTATGATACACCTGCGGTTAAATTTAAACCTGGCAGAAAAAACCAATCGTTCATATCACTTGTTATATTCTTATCGATTTGAAATGAATTAGGCGCTGAAGCAAAATTGATCGTTTGAGTTCTCCATTGATTAACATCGGCATTAATGTTTAATACAGAAAAACAAGTTGGAGCCGATCCAACTGGAGTAGAATCAAAATTTTGAACATAAGGAACAGTATAAAAACCGCATGTGGTAGCGACTGTGATGGTATTACTACTTATAATACAGCCTGGACCCAAAGCTCTTATTCTATAATAATATGTTGTAAAAGGTAACAAACCTGCGATATTTAGAGAGGTCACAGCAGAACTTAATGTTAAATTATTATAACCTGGTAGAAATGTTGCAAAAGTATTACTTGTTGATACATCAATTGCATATCCTGTAGAACCTGCTATAGCAGACCAATTAGCTGTAAATTGATTTCCTCCAACCGCTGTTGCAGCCAAAGCTGTTGTAGTCTGAAAACAGGTTGTTGCTGAACCAAAAAGTGGATTTGTCAAATTATAAAATGGACCTCCCGCACATTTCTCATTAAATGAAATAACCCAATAATAATAAGTTGTACCTGACGTTAATCCGGTTTGATTGAACGTCAATAAATTAGAATTAGCAACCACTCGATAAACTGGAGCTGTTCCATAATTAAATCCTACAGAATATATATTTCTATTTATGAAAGTTGCTGCAGTTGGTGGTGTATTTACTGTGCTTCTAACAATTAAGTATTTTGATGGTGCTGGTGTTGCAGCAGTAAAAGTATTACCTACAAAAGAATTGCTCGTAATACTTGTTCCTCCAATAACTAAATTTGTTGGTTGATTTGGTGGAGTCACACATGGTGGACCAGGTACATACAAATATTGAAATCCAAAAGGAGGATAAGCCGATGAATTTGTGATAAGTGTATGTGTATTTACCGTACCATTTATGGTTGCGCCAGTTACATCCCAAAGTTGACTACTACCTTGAAAACGATTAAAAACATTTCCTTGTGTAATGTCATTATTTTGCCCTCTCAAACCAACTTGAACATTTATAGTTGATGCAGAAAGAGAAGTATCACAATTACCGTACAATATTAGTATTTCATTAGAAGTTTCTGACAAGCGAATTTGAAAATCAAAATCTCCTACAGCCGTTTTTCTATTAGCATTAGTCCATTGTACTACAAAAGTTCTATTGGGTGCTGTTCCTTCAGTTGCGTAAACTATATTTGCTGGAGTAGTTGCACTTGAAATTAAATCGGTACCTAAGGCACAAACAACACCTCCACTAGTCGCACCATTATATGCTGTATTGTCTGATAAAGGCACATAATTACCTGATGCTGGTGCAACTATTCCAAAAGTAATAAAACCATTTGGGCTAATATAACATTGAGTAAAATTATTGCTATCATAAGCAAAAGTAAAACCCAGTGGTACTTGAACTGCCGCTTGATTATCCCATGGTGCAACAAAAGCATTTGTTGAAGCTCCAGATAATGGAGTGTATCCAGTAACCGATTGTGTTAGAGTGTAAGCATTTACCTGAGCTTGAGTTTTATTTATTCCTAACAGAACCATCAAAACGGCAAGTAGCGTAATAAATGTAGTTTTTTTTCTATACAACATCAGTGTTTATGTGGCTTTTTATATTATCTGCTCAATTTTCTTTTAAATCTAACTATTTGACTATAAATATAATTAGATATTTTAATCTACTAAAATAACACATTTTCTTTCAATGAAAATACAACAAAGAAAGTATTCGACTATAAGCAATTATAATCGACGAAATGCATTATTTTAACAAAAAGAGCCATTAAAATTTATTGCCTTTTAATTTAAAAATAAGTAATTTAGTGAAAAAAAAATATGGCTAAAGTTATAGCTCCATTCAAAATTGTAGGAACATTAGACGATTTAGTGTTTTATATAGACCAAGAAAAGGAGAACCGCGTAAAAACTAAAGGTAAAACAGGTGTTTCATCAGAAGAATTTAAACGAAATCCCATATTCAATAAGGTAAAAAACCATGGTAAAGAGTTTGGTAGATGCACTAAAAAAGCGCAAAGCTTTAGATTCGTAGCTCATTATTTTAACAACAGAGCTAAAGATGGAAGTTTTGCCGGACGCTCTAATAGATTAATGCTTGATGTAATGAATGAAGATGAAACAAGTGTGCACGGAGAAAGAACCGTTGAAATTGGTATGCAATCTAATGACGCCAAAGAATATTTTATTGGTTTTGAAGGAAATAAACTTAGAACTCTGAAAAAAGTACTTAATGCAAAATGGCAGTGGAACGAAGAAACTAGTGAGTTTTCAATTGATAAATTTATACCCAAAAAGAATATCGATTGGCCAGAAGAAGCAGAATTTTTACACATCGCAATAGCAAGAGCTAATTGGAATTATGTTGACAATAATTTCTGTACAGAGTATAGCGAAGAATTAATATTTGAAAAAGAAGAAGAAGAAAGCAACTTAGTAATTAAAACAAATATACCAAAAGGAAAGCACCTTCAACTAACTTTCTTATTTATAGGGTTCTCATTACAATATAGAAAAAAATTGAAAGAATTGAAACGAATAAAGAATACGGTTTCCATAATTTGGAGTAAATAAATAACATTTTATTACAATAGAATAAGTAGTACTCTTTTTCCTAAATTAATATTTGCTTTAAATTTTATAAATAGCTTCATCATTATCCTAAGCAAAACAATGCTTTTCAATACTAATTCCATTAGGTTCATCAACCAATGGATTTTGCAAATAACTTGATCCTAAAATTGCTGGTTTTTAATCTTTTAATTCAAAAACATAAATCCGATTATTTAAAAATCTAAATTGACAATTAGCAAATAAAAAAACTACAATAGTAAAAAGCTTATTCGTATTGTTTGTCATAATACTTTTGATATTCGCCAGAAGTAACATTTTTCAACCAAGTTTCATTAGTCAAATACCAATCGATAGTTCGTTCTAATCCTTGTTCAAAAGTTACTGATGGTTTCCAGCCAAGTTCTTTGTTGATTTTTGACGCATCAATAGCATATCGTAAATCATGTCCTGGTCTATCTTTTACATAAGTAATCAATTGTTCTGAAGTTCCTTCAGCACGTCCTAATTTAGAATCCATCTGAACGCATAATAGTTTCACTAAATCGATATTTTGCCATTCGTTAAAACCACCAATATTATAAGTCTCGTGATTTTTTCCTTCATGAAACACTAAATCAATAGCAACAGCATGGTCTTCTACAAACAACCAATCACGAGTATATTTTCCGTCACCATAAACAGGAAGTGATTTGTTATTGATAATATTATTTATAAAAAGCGGAATCAATTTCTCTGGAAAATGATAAGGCCCGTAATTGTTTGAACAATTTGTAATAACATAAGGTAATCCATAAGTTTCTCCATAAGCTCGAACGAAGTGATCAGAACTTGCTTTAGAGGCAGAATAAGGCGAATTTGGATCGTAGCTTGTTGTTTCAGTAAATAAACCTTCAGTACCAAGCGAACCATAAACCTCATCAGTAGAAATATGGTAGAATCGTTTACCTTCAAAGCTTTCTTTCCAAATGGTTTTAGCAGCATTTAAAAGATTCATAGTTCCAATAACGTTTGTTTTTACAAAACTCAAAGGATCTGTAATAGAACGATCAACATGTGACTCAGCAGCCAAATGCAACACACCATCAAATTGATGTTCTGCAAATAAAGCATTGATGAAATCAGCATCTACTATATCTCCTTTTACAAAAGTGTAATTGGGAGCATTTTCTATATCAGCAATATTTTCAAGATTACCAGCATAAGTTAACGCATCTAGATTATATATGTGATAATTAGGATATCTATTAACAAATCGTCTTACGACATGAGAACCTATAAATCCTGCTCCGCCTGTAATTACTATTTTTTTCATATTTATGCTGAATAATATTTATGTATTATAATTTACCATCTATTGAACATTTCAAAACTCCTTTTACATCATAAACAACAGAGTTCGGGTTTTTAAATTGTTCTAAATCTATATTTAAAAATTCATTGTGAGCAACACCTAAAACTATGGCATCATATTTATCAGTAGGCATTGTTTCCTTTGTTACTAATCCATATTCATGCTTAACCTCACTTGGATTTGCCCACGGATCAAATACAGATACCGATATTCCATAATCTTGCAATGATTTGATGACATCTACAATTTTCGTATTTCTAACATCAGGGCAATTTTCTTTAAAAGTAATTCCCAACATCAATAACTTAGAGTGATTTACTGGAATACGCTTTTTAATCATCAACTTCACAATTCGGGAAGCTACATATTCTCCCATACTATCATTAAGTCGCCTTCCTGCCAAAATTATTTCGGGATGATAACCTGCTTCTTGTGCTTTTTGAGCTAAATAATAAGGATCAACACCAATACAATGTCCACCAACTAATCCTGGTTTGAAATTTAAGAAATTCCATTTTGTACCTGCCGCTTCAAGAACAGCTTGAGTATCAATATCAAGAATATTAAAAATTTTAGCCAACTCATTTACAAAAGCAATGTTAATATCTCTTTGAGAATTCTCGATTACCTTTGCCGCTTCAGCAACTTTTATTGAAGGAGCTAAATGTGTTCCAGCAGTAATTACCGATTTGTATATTTCATTTACTTTTACACCTATTTCTGGAGTTGAACCGGCTGTAATTTTCAAAATCTTATCAACGGTATGTTCTTTATCTCCTGGATTAATTCGTTCTGGAGAATAACCTGCAAAGAAATCTACATTAAATTTCAATCCGCTAACACGCTCTAATACTGGAACACATTCTTCTTCTGTAAGCCCAGGATAAACGGTAGATTCATAAATAACAATATCGCCTTTTTTAAGAACTTTACCAACCGTTTCGCTTGATTTATATAAAGGAGTTAAATCAGGTCGATTGTTTTTATCAACAGGAGTCGGAACGGTAATTATATAGTAATTACAATCTTTAATATCATCTAATTGAGTAGTACAAAACAAACCTATTTTACTCAATGGTTTTTCAATAAGTACTGATTGCAACAATTCTTTTTCAACCTCAAGAGTGAAATCATTACCTTTATTAAGCTCTGAAACCCTATTTTGATTGATATCAAATCCTACTACAGGATATTTGGTCGCAAACAATCTTGCTAGCGGCAATCCAACATATCCTAAACCTATTACACCTATTTTTATATCCATTTAAAAGTGGTTTATACGATTAAAATTTACGAACCTATTTCTTGATAAATAAAACCTATTTCTTTAATTTTATTTGCATCTAATAAATTTCTACCATCAAAAACAAAAGCTGGTTTTTGCATACTATCGTAGATTTTTTGCCAATCATAAGTTTTGAATTCATCCCATTCTGTCAATACAGCGATAGCATGAGAATTGGCACAAGCTTCATATACATCTTTGAAAGAAGTTACAAACTTTCTATTTTGCTCGTCTGAACGAGTTTCAAGATAATTCAAATCGGAAATTACTTGTTTATAATCAACTTTTGGATCATAAACTGCTATTTTTGCTTGCTCATTAATCAAATCGTCTGCAACATAAATAGCTGCTGATTCACGAGTATCATTGGTGTCTTTCTTAAATGCCCATCCTAAAAATGCAATTTTTTTATCTGCAATAGTATTATACAAAGTACTTACTATATTTTTAGAAAATCTTCTTTTTTGGTGATCGTTCATGATAATAACTTGTTCCCAATAATCGGCAACTTCATTCAATCCGAAAGATTTAGAAATATAAACCAAATTTAAAATATCTTTTTGAAAACAAGAACCACCAAATCCTACAGAAGCTTTCAAGAATTTTGGTCCAATTCTACTATCCATACCAATAGCTCTGGATACTTCATTTACGTTAGCCCCAGTTTTCTCACAAAGTTCAGACATTGCATTAATTGAAGAAACACGTTGTGCTAAAAAAGCATTAGCTGTTAATTTAGATAACTCTGAAGACCAAACATTAGTAGTTAAAATTCTTTCTTTTGGAACCCAATTAGCATAAACTTCAACTAAAGATTGAATAGCTCGTTGACCTTCTTGAGAGGAATCTCCACCTATTAAAACTCGATCCGGACTTAATAAATCCTCAACTGCTGTACCTTCTGCTAAAAATTCAGGATTGGATAAAATTTGAAATTGTACTCCATTACCAGTATTATCTAAAATACTTTTAATAGCCTCTGCAGTTCTTACTGGTAAAGTTGATTTTTCAACTACAATTTTATCGTTTTTAGATACTCTTGCAATTTGTCTTGCGCAAAGTTCGATATACTTTAAATCGGCAGCCATACCTTTACCAGAACCATAAGTTTTAGTTGGTGTATTTACCGAAATAAATATAATTTGAGCTTCATCAATTGCTTTGTCAACTTCTGTTGAGAAGAAAAGGTTTTTACCTCTAGAATGAGCAACTATTTCACCAAGACCTGGTTCATAAACCGGAATATTGTCTACATTTTCATCATTCCATCTCGCAATACGCTCTTCATTTAAATCAACTACTGTGACTTTAATATGTGGACATTTTTGTGCTATAACAGCCATTGTTGGTCCACCAACATAACCTGCTCCAATGCAGCAAATATTTGTAATTTTCATTCTATTTATTTTAAATGTTTCCAATACCATTGCACAGCTTCTTCAAGTCCCTGTGAAAAGGAATATTTTGGATTATAATTTAGTAATCGTTTCGCTTTTTCTATACTAGCCAAAGAGTGTGGTATATCCCCAACTCTATTAGCACCATAAACAATTGGCACTTCTGAAATTGAAGCATCATGTTTAGATAAATTTTCTTTTAACAAATTAACCATCTCATTAAGAGTGACTCTATCACCAAATGCTGTATTATAAACTGTGTTAAGTGCCTCTTTATTTTGTGTTGTCATTGCCAACTCATTCATTTGAATCACATTATCAATGTAAGTGAAATCTCTAGAATAGGTTCCATCCCCATTAATCACTGGACTTTCATGACGCATAAATTGCATAACAAATTTCGGAATAACCGCAGCATAAGCTCCATTAGGATCTTGACGCCTCCCAAAAACATTAAAATACCTCAACCCTATTGTTTCCAATCCATAGGTTTTACTAAACACATCAGCATACAACTCATTTACATATTTAGTAATTGCATATGGCGAAAGTGGTTTTCCAATTACTTCTTCAACCTTAGGCAAAGCCTCTGAATCTCCATATGTAGACGAACTTGCTGCATAAACAAATCGTTTAACTCCATTATCACGAGAAGCAACCAACATATTTAAAAAACCTGCAACATTAACTTCATTACTTGTAATTGGATCTTGTATTGATCTAGGCACAGAACCCAAAGCGGCTTGATGAAGAACAAAGTCTTTATCTTTAGTAGCTTTTAAACAAGTTTCTAGATTTCTTATATCACCTTCAATTAATTCAAATCGTTCATTAGATAACAAATGCTCAATATTATGTCTATGTCCAGTTACAAAATTATCCAAACAAGTTACATAGTAACCCTGAAATATAAAATAGTCACAAAGATTTGAACCAATAAATCCGGCTCCACCTGTAATTAGAATGGTGTTACTCATTAGCTTTTATTTTCTTTACTATCCTTTTATAATATTTCCAAAGGATGTTTTTTGGTTCTTCCTCTTCATGGTAGCCATTTGAATAAGCTCCATATCCGTAACCATATCCATAACCATAACCCGCACCGTATTTGGCTTTGTTTTCATAACCATTTAAAATAATGCTTACATTATTTAACTCTCCTCTACTAACTCTATTGTTTAAAAGATTTACCATATCTTTTTTGGTAAAATTCTGTCTCATTACATATAAAGTAACATCTGCAAAAGAGGCTAATTCTAAAGCATCTGTAACTAAACCTACAGGTGGTGTATCTAATATAATATAATCATATTTATCTTTCAATTCTTCTATTAGCCTTTTCATGGTATCGCCCATGATTAACTCAGAAGGATTGGGCGGTATTGGTCCTGATGAAATAAAATCTAAGTAAGGTATTTTAGTTTTTTTAGTTACTTCTTCAAGGGTATTTTGTTCAATTAAATAATTCACTACACCAATATCATTCTTCACATCAAAATCGTCAAAAATCTTTGGCTTTCTTAAATCAAGACCTACAATCACTGTTTTCTTTTCACTCAATGCAAAAACAGTAGCTATATTAATGGAACAAAATGTTTTTCCTTCTCCACTAACGGAAGAAGTTAACATCAATGTTTTGGAACCTGATACTTTTTGCTTTTTGTATAAGAATTGTAATGAAGAACGAATTGCTCTAAAAGACTCTGAAAGTGCTGATTTTGGTTTGTCAAAAACGGCTAAATTTGAATCAGATTGTTTTACACCTACAAGTCCTATTAGTGGAATTGAAGTACTGCTAGAAATATCGTCTGTATTTTGTACTGAATTATTAATAAAAAATATTAAAAATACAATAATTAACGGAATTAATAAACCTAGAAAAATTGCTATAACATAATTAACTCCTGTTCTTGGACCAATCAATCCGCCGCCGATATCTTTAGGTGGATCAATGAACTGAATATCTGATAAATTTGCAGCTTTTACGATTTGAGCTTCACTTCTCTTTTGAAGATAGGTTTGATAAATTTCATTACTCAAATCATATTTTCTCATGATTTTAAGATATTCTTGCTTGTCTTCAGGAAGTGAAGTTAATTTACTTTCCGCAACTGATATTTTACCTCGAACTTGAGAAGATTCAAATTGAATTGAGGATTTTGCTGTTATTATATTTTCTAATAAAACTCTTTTAACAGAAGAAATTTCACTATCAATCTTATTATACATCACTTGACTTTTTACATAATCACTCATTTCAGCTCTTCGCACAGACAAGTCAATTAATGCAGCAACGTTTGTAATTATATTAGGTTCGTCAATACCTGCAACTGATGGAGCTGGCAACTTAGAGTAATCTGTAGAACTTCTAAGATAGTTGCTTAATGTATTATAGTAATTTAATTTTCTATTAACAGCATCACTAGCTCTATCTAAATCTAAAATCTGAGCTTGGAAAGAGTCTCCTCCACTTTCAATCTCAGTAATGTTTTTATTTCTACTAAAGTCCTTAAGATCAGCATTATTTTTTCTTAAATCACCTTCCATTGTTTGCAAGGTGGTATCGATAAATTTGATAGTATTTTCTGCAAAAAGATTTTTACTATCTAATTGTCGTTTAATTAGAACTCTAACAGTTTCGTTTAAAAAATCAACAATTCTAAATTTATTGGTTCCATCTAATGACAATTTTATTATGGACGGTGCTTTATCTTCAATTCCTATTTTAATATTTCTATAACGAGATACAATTTCATCAAGACTATTAAAGACTATAATATATTCTTTACCAACATAGTTTGTATCTGCGTTCACAATATTTAAAGTCCAATTTAAAAAAGGTAAAGTAACATTTTGTCCTACTTTAAATCTTTTGACAAAATCGCCACTTTTATATGGTGCAGTATCTGCAATACTTGTTGAATAATTCATTACACTTACAGCATTCGACAAAGATTTTATGGAAACCTCATACTCATAAGATGAAATAAACTTGATATTGATGGGAGTCTTATAAATTTGATTTTTAGACTTATCAATTTTAACTACAAAAGGTGTTTTACCATAAACATCTTCTGTAAAATATTCTTGTTCCTGAAGATAATCAATATAAAACTGAAGTTTATCAACAACAAACTCATTGTGAGATCTAGATTTGATTGTAGTAGCAATATTTTGTACCTGATCTGATGCTCCACCCCAATTAAAAATTAAACTTGTATTGGAAGTAAAAAGTGGATTATCTTGTTCTTTAATTGCAATTGTAGTGTCAAGAGAATAGATTTTTTGTTTTCTGATATTAATTTGATGAGCAATTGTCAAACATAGTATCAATCCTAATAAAAACCACTTCCAATAACTAGCCGTCTTGATTAAAAAACCTTTAAAATCAAAGCTATTTTGGTTCTCAAAAAAAGAAAAATCTTTTATATCTAACATTGACTCAAATATTAATTTTTAAGTAATAAAAAAGTTGTTGTTGCTAGCGACAGAATGGTAATAATGGTCCCTAAAGATTCAATTCCAGTCTTTCCTGTTCCCCAAGTTTTTTGTTTTAATGGTTTTACATACACGTAATCATTAGGTTGTAAATAATACCCTGGTAATTGAACTGCTCTACTATCGGTTAAATCTAAACTATATGTTTCAACTCCTTGCGGAAATTGCCTCATTACTTTTACATCTTTTCTGTCGCCAGTAATTGCAATATCTCCAGAGTTAGCAATTGCTTCAAGAATATTTACTCTTTCTTGATACAAAATTTTTGTACCCGGATTTGCAACTTCACCGTTAATAGTATACCTAAATCCAGCTAACTTTACATTAACAAAGATTCCAGCTTCTTTTTTGAAGTGATCTTGTAATAGTTTTTTTTCAATTATTTCTCTAACTTCTTCGATAGTAAAACCTAAGATACTCACCTCACCAAGAACTGGAACTCTAATATTACCATGATCGTTTATGGCATAACCACTAAAATAAAGAGTTTCTGTTGTTTGATTTAACTGTGAAGTAGAAGTGTTAAAAATCTCTACTAATTTTGGATCTAAAGCTTTAATATTGATACTGATTACGTCATTAACCTGTAATCGATAAGGTTTCGCATTAACAACATTGATAGTTGGAATTGGTGAATTATCTTTTTTCTGTAAGTAAATTAAATCTTTTGAGGGAACACAAGATGTAAACATAATTCCTGAGAAAAAAAGTATATAGAGTATTCTGTAGTTCATTATCAAATATAATTTAGCAAACAAAGATAGTTTTTCAATTGTAAAAACAAAAAAGTTAGAAAAGATTATTGACTAATTATTTTTCAAAGAATTCTCAAACGGAACTCTTTGCAAAATACTTCTTCCTAAAGTGACCTCGTCGGCATACTCTAATTCGTCGCCAACAGCTATTCCTCTTGCGATTGTAGATGTTTTTATATTAAAATCTTTAAGCTGTTTAAAAATATAAAAATTGGTAGTGTCACCTTCCATTGTAGAGCTTAAAGCAAAAATAATTTCGTCTATCGAACCCAATTTTACTTTTTCAACTAACGAATTGATATTCAATTGACTTGGACCTACACCATCAATTGGAGAAATTTTCCCACCAAGAACGTGATAAATTCCTTTAAATTGGTTGGTATTTTCAATAGCCATAACATCTCTGACATCCTCAACAACACAAATTATTTTGTGATTTCTTGAAGCATTCGAACAAATTTCACACACATCAACATCGGAAATATTGTGGCAGTTTTTACAAAATTTTATCTCATCGCGCATTGAAGTTAACGCTTGCGATAAAAAATGAGTTTGTTCACTTGGTTGTTTCAATAAATGCAATACCAATCGTAAGGCAGTTCGTTTACCAATTCCGGGTAATTGTGCCATTTCGTTGACTGCTTTTTCTAGAAGTTTTGATGAAAATTCCATTTGACAAAAGTAACAAAATAGATTATTAGATTATTAGATTTTTGGATTATTAGATTTGGATTTATGCTTATTCTCTCTTTTTTCTCTTTTCTATTATCTTTCTTCTCAAATATTTCTATTTTAGCACAACCAAAAAAACTATTTATGTCTTCAGGAACTATTTTAGCGATTATCATTATCTATTTCGGAATTCTTATCCTTATTTCGAATCTTGTTAGTAAAAAAGACAGTAGTAACGATGCTTTTTTTAAGGCAAATAAAAATTCTAAATGGTATTTGGTAGCCTT
>CANGUP010000081.1 GCA_947457105.1 Flavobacteriaceae bacterium | reverse complement strand
GATGGTGTAAATGATGGTCCGGCTTTGAAATCGGCTCATATTGGAATTGCAATGGGTAAAAAAGGAACCGAAATTGCTAAACAAGCAGCGAATTTGATTTTGATTGACGACGATTTTGCAAAGATGACTGATGCTATTGAGATGGGAAGAAAGATTTATTTGAATTTAAAAAAAGCTATTCAATATATAATTTCTATTCATATTCCAATAATTTTGGTTGTGTTTATTCCATTAGCATTAGGCTGGATATACCCAAATATTTTCACACCAGTTCATATCATTTTCTTGGAAATAATTATGGGACCAACTTGTTCTATCATTTATGAAAACGAGCCTAGGGAAAGTAACTTAATGTTAGAAAAACCGAGACCTTTAACAACAACTTTTTTTAACTTGAAAGAGATTACTATTAGTATTATTCAAGGATTGGTTATTACTTTGGGGTTATTATTTATGTATCAATATTGTATCCAAGAAGGGTTTTCAGAAACCTATACGCGAACTTCCATTTTTCTGACGTTGATTGCTTCAAATATTTTTCTGACGTTGGAAAATCGTTCGTTTTATTATTCCATTTTTACTACGATTCGATATAAAAACAATTTGGTTTTAATAATTATTGGATTGACAATGGTACTCACTTCGCTCCTACTTTTTGTACCAGTTTTCTCTAAATTCTTTTTGTTTGAAATGGTTGATTATGAACAAATAGGATTGAGTATTTTAATTGCTTTTGTGTCTGTGATGTGGATGGAAGTTTATAAGATTTTTAAAAGACGTTAAGTTATTTTTTAGACACGAATTAAACGAATTTGCACGAATTGATTTGCTTTGAAATTACACGAATTTATATCTTTTGAAATTACGCGAAGCACAAATAACTGAAAACTGAAACTTTCTTTACATTCTAATGAGATTCCTACGGAATGACAAACTGGGTGGATATAAAGAGGTCAAAAACTGAAAACTGAGACTGAAAACTGACAACTTCTAATGAAACTCTCCAAATAAACGTGAAGCCACATTATAAGCACTTTCAAAACTCATTGGACTTGTGTTCGTGTCGGCTTTTTGTTGGGTGAAATAAGATAACATTTTTTCGGTTGGCATGTTGCCTGTCAAGTCGTCTTTTGCCATTGGACAACCTCCAAAACCTTGAATGGCGCCATCATAACGACGACAACCTGCTTTGTAAGCTGCATCAATTTTTTCGTGCCATTTGTCTGGAGTTGTGTGTAAATGCGCTCCAAATTCGATGTTTGGATATTTTGGAATTAAATTAGAAAACAAATAATCAATAACTTCGGGCGTTGAACTTCCAATAGTATCAGATAATGATAGAATTTTCACACCCATATTGGCTAATTTCTCTGTCCACTCTCCTACTACATCAACATTCCATGGATCACCGTAGGGATTTCCAAAACCCATTGAAATGTAGGTCACGACTTCTTTATTAGATTTATCAGCGATGTTTAAAATTTCTTGTAAAGTGATTAAACTTTCGGCAATAGTTTTGTGAGTATTTCGCATCTGGAAATTCTCTGAAATCGAAAATGGGAAACCTAAATATTGTATTTCTTTATGAACAGAAGCCAATGCTGCACCTTGTGTATTAGCAATAATTGCAAGTAATTTACTTTGGGTTTGAGACAAATCTAGTTGTGCTAAAACCTCAGCTGTATCAACCATTTGCGGAATAGCTTTAGGCGAAACAAAACTTCCAAAATCAATAGTATCAAATCCAACACGAAGTAGCGCTTGAATATAATCTACTTTTCGTTCGGTAGGAATGAAAGGTTTTATGCCTTGCATGGCATCACGAGGACATTCTATGATTTTGATTTTCTCCATTTGTTGTCAAAGATACTAAAGAATTCGTTTTTACGAAATCGTTTTTTATAAAGAAGTAAGATTTAATTATTACACTTTTTGGTAATAACTTAAAATATTACGTATTTTGGTAATAATTACAAATATTACGCATTTTGGTAATAAATTGAATTATTACGCATTTTGGTAATAATTGTTGTTTTATTAAAAATATTTAGTATTTTTGACCTATGATTGTGATACTTACAGGCGACATCATTAACTCAAGAAAGGCTTCTTCAAAAAAATGGATAGAAGATTTGAAGTCTATTTTTCAAACGATTGGGAAATCTCCAAACGATTGGGAAATCTATCGTGGCGATGAATTTCAATTGGAAATCAAAACTATAGAAGATGCTTTGACTATTGCTTTTCAAATTAAAGCATTTTTTAAATCTATAGATTTAGATGTTAGAATGAGTTTAGGATTTGGAGATAAAACACATAAAGCAAGAAAAATTACAGAAAGTAATGGCAGTGCTTTTATTCGTTCTGGTGAAACATTTGAAACCTTAAAAAAACAAAAAATAAATTTAGCCATCAATTCTGGAACTGCTGAATTTGATGAAGAGTTGAATTTAATGCTTAATTTAAGTCTGTCATTTATGGATCACTGGCTACAACAATCGGCTGAATTTGTGTTAATTGCTATTCAAAACCCAACACTTTCTCAAGAGGAAATTGGAGTAAAATTAGGAATCAATCAAGCAGCGGTGAGTCGAAGACAAAAGCGTTCTAATTATGAACTGATGATGCAAGTTGATCGTTATTTTAGAAAAAAAATAAAATCTCTTGAAGTATGATAGTGTTTGTAAAATTACTTTTGGCTCACTTATTAGGCGATTTTTTATTACAACCAACTTCGTGGGTAAAAGATAAAGAGCAGAAAAAACACAAGAGCATCTACTTGTATTTACACACCTTACTTCACTTTGCTTTGGCTTGGATTTTAGTTGGAACTACTGATTTTGATTGGTATGCCTTCGCTTTAGCAACATTACACGGTTTTATTGATTTTTTGAAGTTACATTATCAAAAATCAAAAACGAAACGCATTTGGTTTTCTGTAGACCAAATTTTGCATTTACTTATTATTATTGCAGTTACATTAATTTACAACAATACTACCATAGATTTTACAAGTTTTGGAAACCAGTTTTGGATTACAATTACAGGTTTTATCTTATTGACAAAACCAACTTCACTCATAATCAAAAATATCATTTCTATTTGGACACCCGAAAATAATACTAAAGATGACTCACTACAAAATGCTGGAAACTATATTGGAATTTTGGAGCGTCTTTTTGTTTTCTGCTTTATTCTAACAGGTCATTTTGAAGCCATTGGATTTTTAATAGCCGCAAAATCAATCTTCCGATTTGGAGATTTAAAAGAAGCGAAAGACAGAAAACTTACCGAATATGTTCTAATTGGAACGTTATTAAGTTTCGGAATTGCTTTATTAATTGGACTTTTAGTACAAATAAGTTTAGGATTTTCTTTTTAAAATCGCCTTATTTATTTCCTTAACTAATTGTGGACCTTCATAAATAAAACCTGTGTAAAGTTGAATTAAACTTGCTCCTGCATCTAATTTTTCGATAGCATCTTGAGCCGAATGGATTCCACCAACACCAATAATTGGAAACGATCTATTACTTTTTTCAGATAAAAATCGAATCACCTCAGTTGAGCGTTTTGTCAATGGTTTTCCTGATAATCCTCCTGTTTCTGATTTATTTTCCGATTGTAAACCTTCTCTTGAAAGCGTTGTATTGGTTGCAATTACACCAGCAATTTTGGTTTCGTTTACTATATCAATAATATCTAAAAGTTGAGAATCTGTTAAATCTGGTGCGATTTTTAGAAGAATTGGCTTCTTGGTTGCGTGTTGCGAGTTTCGGGTTTCGAGTGTTGTTAAAAGTTCGGTTAGTGGTTTTTTATCTTGAAGTTCTCTTAAATTTGGAGTGTTTGGAGAACTCACATTTACAACAAAATAATCAACGTAATCAAAAAGCGCTTCGAAGCAAATTTCGTAATCTTGCGTGGCATTTTCATTTGGCGTAAGTTTATTTTTACCAATGTTTCCGCCAATTAAAACGTTTTTGTTCTTCTTTAATCTTTCAACAGCTTCTTGAACTCCGCCGTTATTAAAACCCATTCTGTTGATGATGGCCGAATCTTCTTTCAATCGGAATAATCGTTTCTTAGGATTTCCTTCTTGACCAACTGGCGTTATCGTTCCGATTTCTATAAATCCGAATCCAAAATTGGAAAGTTCTTTGTATAGAACAGCATTTTTATCAAAACCCGCAGCTAATCCTACAGGATTTGGAAATTTTAATCCGAAAACTTCAGTTTCTAATCGTTTGTCGTTTACTAAATATAAAGATTTGAAAAGTGATGAAAATCCAGGTATTTTAGATAAAAACCGGATTAATGAAAAGGTAAAATAGTGCACTTTTTCAGGATCAAATTGAAAAAGAATTGGGCGAATTAGTAGTTTGTACATTTTGTTGTAGTTGTGTTTTGCAAAAATAGAAAATTGTTTGGAGTTGAATGTTGGAAGTTGAAAGAAAATAAAAATCTATTTGTAAATTTGCAATCTATTATAATTCAAAAATGAATATTCGACTTCTAGCCATAGGTAAAACCGATAATAAATCACTTCAAACTTTAATTGACGATTATACAAAAAGGTTGTCTTTTTATGTGAAATTTGATTTGGAAGTGATTCCTGATATAAAAAATGTAAAAAATTTATCGGAAGCACAACAAAAAGAGAAAGAAGGCGAGCTAATTTTATCTAAACTTGCTGCAACAGACCAGTTAATACTGTTAGATGAAAACGGAACTACTTTCTCAAGTGTAGAATTTTCTGATTATTTACAAAAGAAAATGAACGCCGGAATAAAAACCTTAGTATTTGTAATTGGCGGACCTTATGGATTTAGTGAAGAAGTTTATAAAAAAGCACAAGGAAAAGTTTCACTATCAGAAATGACTTTTTCGCATCAAATGGTACGTTTATTTGTTATTGAACAAATTTATCGTGGGTTTACAATTTTAAGAAACGAACCTTATCACCATCAATAGAAAGGAGGAAGTTTGAAATACGAGGTACGAGGTAATTTTAGTAAAGATATTCTGTATCAGAAATTATAATTCCTTTTTTAGTAATTTTTAAACTATTTAAAAAAACTTTGCACTTGATATACTCATCAAAACTAATTTTTTTATCAAACGAAACTAAGATTTCAGATTCGTGTTCAATCATTAAATTATTTAAATAATCCTGTAATTCTGCTTTTTTAAGAGTTTGTGAATTAAATTTTACAAAATCATTTTTTCCAAAATAAATGTCATTGTTTAAAGGCTTTCCAACTATATATTTAACCTTCGTAAATGGTAAAAAAGCCATCGTTTTCTTCACATCATTAGCATACGAAAAATAGTTCTCAGCAGCTTCATTTTTGTGCATGCTTTTATCTTTCTTGGCTTGTAGTTTAATCAATTCAGGAACTATCAATCGCAACGGCAAACGTTTGTCAATATTGAAAATCCAATTGGTTGATACTATCGAATTTTTTCTATTTACATCGGCAATGGTATCTTTTTCTTCAACTTTAAAGAACATATAAATTGGTGAATGTTCTTGCACATCAGCAACAATAGTTCTGTCGGCTTTTGAAAGTTCAATTTCTTTTTTTCCTTCACAAGAAAATAAGGTCAAAGCGAATACAAGTACTATATATTTTTTCATTTTAATGATTTAATTGATTGAATAATTTAACACATTCCACAGCTTCCTTTACATCATGAACACGTAATATTTTTGCTCCTTTCATCAAAGAAATCGTATTTAATGATGTAGTTCCATTTAAAGCAAACTCAGCAGTTGTATCCAACGTTTTATATATCATAGACTTTCTTGAAACTCCTGCAAGTAATGGCAATTCTAACATTTGAAACAATTCTAATTTATTTAAAACTTCAAAATTTTGTTCCAATGTTTTTGCAAATCCAAATCCTGGATCAATAATTAAATCATTGATTCCTAAACTTCTAGCTTTTGCGACTATTTCCGAAAAATAAAATATCATTTCTTTGATAATATTTTCATAATTAGTCATGGTTTGCATTTTTTGAGGTGTTCCTCTCATGTGCATCATAATGTAAGGCACTTGAAGATCTGCAATAGTTTGAAACATTGCATCATCCAAGTTTCCAGCTGAAATATCATTTATCATCGCTGCGCCACTCTCTATAGTTTCTTTTGCAACTTTGCTTCTGAAAGTATCAATTGAAATAATGGTTTCAGAAAACTCATTAAGTACCTTTTGAACAATAGGAAGTATTCTTTGCAACTCTTCTTCTTCAGTAACAAACTCAGCATTTGGTTTACTTGAATATCCGCCAATATCTATAAAAGTTGCTCCTTCTAAGAGCATTTTTTCTACTTGCAGCAAAATTGATTTTTCATCTACATGTTTTCCACCATCATAAAAAGAATTGGGTGTAACATTGAGAATTCCCATCACTTTGGGAGTAGATAAATCGATAAGTTTTCCTTTACAGTTAATCGTCATTGTACTTTGTACTTCAATTTGAATTCTTTACTTTTGACCCGAGACCACTTTGGTTCGAATCATAAGTAGTAAAAATTATTATACAAAGATACCATTAATGAAGAATACTTCACAAGAATACGACAAAGTAATTGGCATTTGCCGAGATTTATTTAGTAAAAAAATGACTGATTATGGAAGTGCGTGGCGCATTTTACGTTTGCCATCATTAACCGATCAAATTTTTATAAAAGCACAACGCATAAGAAGTCTTCAAGAAAACGAAGTTAGAAAAGTAGACGAAGATGAAACTGGTGAATTCATTGGCATCATCAATTATTGCATTATGGCTCTGATTCAATTAGAATTAGGTGTTGTAGACCAGCCTGATTTGGATACGGAACAAGCTATAAAATTATATGATACAAAAATTGCTTTAACCAAACAATTGATGGAAGACAAAAACCACGATTATGGTGAAGCTTGGAGAGAAATGCGAGTAAGTTCACTGACTGATTTAATTTTACAAAAATTACTTCGTGTAAAACAAATTGAAGACAACAAAGGAAAAACTTTGGTTTCTGAAGGTATTGATGCTAATTATCAAGACATGATTAATTATTCTGTATTTGCATTGATTTTAATGAAATTCGGACAATAACATATCGTTAACAACTTACAATTAAAAGCCTTTTTACCTTTGTAAAAACATATTCTATGGAAACAAAAAAATCATATATAGCTTGGTCAATTAGAATTATAGTTTCGTTACTATTTATTGTTTCAGCTGTGGCCAAAATGTATCCTTCACCTTATTTTGCCATATCAACTTTTGAAGTAAAACAGCTTTATACATTAGGTTTTTCTGAGCATGTTGCACCTTATTTTTCAAGAACTCTTATTGGAATCGAATTGGCAATGGGATTTTTATTGTTGCAAAACCATTGGCTGAAACGTTTCATTGTACCAATTACAATTTTACTTTTAGCAGTTTTTGTTGGACATTTAACTTACGTAACTTTTTTGAGTGGTGGAGATTCTGGTAATTGTGGTTGTTTTGGTGAGTTAATTCCGATGACACCAATTGAAGCAATTATCAAAAATATTGTTGCTATAGGATTACTTGGATACTTATATTATATTCTTCCAAAAGAAACTTCAAATCATAACTTTTGGATTTTAACAACAGTTCTTTTTGCCACAATTTTAGGAATATACATGGTAGCTCCTATTCAACCTGTTGCAACTACTCTTCCTGTTTCTGAAACCGAAGAACCTACTGAAGGTTTTGATAGTTCAATGCCTACAATAGATTCAACAACAATGACGCTTCAAAATCCTTTGGAAAATGAAAAATTGACTAATGAAGTTAAAAAAGATTCTATTAAAAAAGTAGAAGTTCAAAACTTGAATGAACCTAAAAAGATTAAATCAGGAAATGCAGCATTATTTCCAAATATAGACAAAGGCAAAAAAATACTTTGTTATTTTGTTCCAGGTTGTGACCATTGCAAAGATGCAGCCAAAGAATTGACAGAAATGAGAAAGAAAGACGCTAGTTTACCGCCACTTTCTATTATTTTCATGAATGAAGAAGCTGATTTAATTCCTGCTTTTTTCAAAGAAGTTGGTGCAACCTATCCTTACAAAATCATCGAAATCATTCCGTTTTGGAATACTCTTGGAAGCGGAAAAGATACACCTGGTGTAAAATATCTTTGGAATGGAAACGAAATAAAATACTATTGGGGTATAACTGATGATAAATTTATTGGTGAGGATTTGAAAAAATATTTGAACCAATCATATGAAGAACTGAAGAAAACACATCCTAAATTATAAATTTATAATTAATTGAAAATGAAAAAAATAATAGTAATAGTAGCAATAATAATGACCTCAATATCATGTGGTAATGCACAAAAAAAAGAATTTTCTAAAGATGCTCTTAAAGAAAAATTAACAGACACCGAATCGAAAGAAGTTACTTTTAAAGAAATTTTAAAAAAACACAAAGGTAAAACGATTGTGATTGAATTTTGGGCTTCTTGGTGCAGTGATTGTGTAAAAGCAATGCCAAAAGTTAAAGAGATGCAAGCTAGTAATCCAAACGTAGTGTACATTTTCATTTCTTTGGATAAAACTTTTGATAAATGGAAAGCTGGAATAGAAAAACATGAATTGGCAGGAGAACATTACTGGGTTAATGATGAAAAAGGTATGAAAGGTACTTTTGGAAAATCAGTTGATATAGATTGGATTCCGAGATACATGATTATCAACAAAAAAGGTCAAATTGAATTATATCGTGCTATTGAAACTGACTTTGAAAAAATTAACGCTACTTTAAAAACACTAGAATAATGAGAAAGAAAATCGTTGCTGGCAATTGGAAAATGAACAAAAATGCCGAAGAAACTGAAGATTTATTAAATGAACTTATTGATAAATTACCAAACGATATCGAAGCACAAATTATTGTTGCTCCAACGTTTGTAAACTTAGCATCAGCTTCTGATCATTTAGAATTTACAAATATTGTGGTAGCTGCTCAAAATATGCATCAAGCAGAAAATGGAGCTTACACAGGAGAAATTTCTGCAGATATGCTACAAAGCATTGGAGTAAATACGGTTATTCTAGGTCACTCTGAAAGAAGAGCTTACTTCAACGAAACCGATTCTCAATTAGCATACAAAGTTGATACAGCATTAAAACACAACATGACAGTAATTTTTTGCTTTGGTGAAGAGTTAAAAGATCGTCAGGACAATCAGCATTTTAATATTGTTGAGAATCAATTACGTGATGGTTTATTTCATATTAGTAATGAATCTTGGGAAAATATCATCTTAGCTTACGAACCAGTTTGGGCGATTGGAACAGGAGAAACTGCTTCACCTGAACAAGCACAAGAAATGCACGAATTCATCAGAGAAACAATCCGCAAACGTTTTGGAAGCGATATCGCTGAAGATGTTTCTATCCTTTATGGAGGAAGTGTAAAACCAGATAATGCAAAAGAAATTTTTGGTAAACCAGATGTTGATGGAGGATTAATTGGTGGCGCAGCTCTTAAAGCCGACGATTTCGTTGGAATTGTAAATGGATTAAAATAATAAATATTCAAAATAGTTTAAATCCTCAACTGTAATTCAATCAGTTGAGGATTTTTTATTACTTAGTAACAAATTCTTACATTCATCGTCTTACTCATAAACCAAACAAAAAATTATTGTGGAAACGATTCTAAGCATTAAAAATCTTCACAAACGTTATGGCAAATTACAAGCTGTCAAAAACGTTTCACTAGAAATTCAAAAAGGAAATGTTTATGGCATTTTAGGACCAAACGGAAGTGGAAAATCTACTACACTTGGTATTGTATTGAATGTTGTCAATAAAACCTCAGGAGAGTATTTTTGGTTTGGAGGCACAATGCAAACGCACGAAGCTTTGAAAAAAGTTGGTGCTATCATTGAACGTCCAAATTTCTATCCTTATATGACCGCCAAAGAAAATCTGGAATTGGTTTGCAAAATAAAAGGAATCAGTTACAACAAAGTACAAGAAAAACTTGAAGTTGTAGGTTTGTATGACAGAAAAGACAGCAAGTTCAATACTTTCTCGCTTGGAATGAAACAGCGTTTGGCTATTGCTTCAGCTTTACTAAACGACCCAGAAATTCTTATTTTAGACGAGCCAACTAATGGTTTAGATCCACAAGGAATTCATCAAATTAGAGATATCATAAGATTAATTGCTTCACAAGGAACTACCATTTTATTGGCTTCTCACCTATTGGACGAAGTTGAAAAAGTATGTTCACATGTATTGGTTTTAAGAAAAGGAGAAATTCTTTACTCTGGAACTGTAGAAGGAATGTCTACTAATAATGGTTTTATAGAACTTCAAGCCAATGACAATAAAGTATTGATTGCTGCGCTTCAAAATCATCCAAATATTACTAAAATTGAGGAAGAAGAAGGTAAAGTTTTGATTTATTCTAATACCAATATTGATTCTTCAGAATTAAATAAATTTTTGGTTGAAAAATCAATTTACCTAAACCACTTGGCTAAACGTAAAAACAGTTTAGAAGCACAATTTTTACAATTAACAGGCAAATAATCTACAGAAAAATGAAACGTTTACTCTCAATAGAATTACAAAAAATCTGGAAAAATAAAGCAAGTAGAGTGTTAACTATTGCTTATTTTGCATTACTTTCTTCAATAGCACTTATCGCGTCAATCAATTTTGATATTGGACCTCTACATTTTGACATTTCTGAAATGGGAATCTTTAATTTTCCATATATATGGCACTTTAACACGTATTTTGCAAGTTGGTTCAAATTATTTCTTGCAGTGATTATTGTGTCTATGATGGCAAATGAATATAGTTATGGTACTTTAAAACAAAATCTAATTGACGGAATGAGTAAAAAGGAGTTTGTACTTTCAAAATTCTTTACAGTAATTTTATTTGCATTAGTTTCTACCATCTTCGTTTTCGTAATGAGTTTAATACTTGGATATTCTTTTTCTTCTTATAAAGAAATTGGCATTGTTTTTTCAGAATTAGATTATCTATTGGCTTTTTTCGTTGAATTAATTGGTTTTTTCAGTATTTGTTTATTCTTAGGTGTTTTGATAAAAAAATCTGCATTTGCATTAGGCTTTTTATTAGTATGGAAAATATTTGAAGGAATCTGTTATTTGCTAATGAAATGGTTGTTTTTTGATACTTGGGATAAAGCTTACAATGCTTTGGGCTATTTTCCTATGCAGTCTATTTCAAATTTACTAGCAGATCCTTCGAGAAGATTATCAATAATTAAAAATGCTGGTAACCAAGCTGGTTTTGATATGAATTATGATTATTCTGTACATTACAAATCAATAGTGATAGTTCTTGTTTGGACAGCCATTTTTATTTTATCTTCCTATTATCTTTTAAAAAGAAGAGATTTATAGCACATCGACGAATGTTAAAAAATATAAGTTCTTTAGAATAACTCTAATTTATTTGCTATTTTTATCAAATGAAAAAGAGAGTCTTACTATACCTACTAACTATTTTATTATCAGCTAATTGTTTTTCTCAATTTAGCAAGACGCATTATATCCCACCATTATCTCATTCAAATTCTGTTGATCCTCAAGAACAGTTTCTATATATATCAAGCCCAAGTTTGGTTCCTATCAACTTTCAAATTCAAGAAATTGGTGGAACAACAATAAATGGAACTGTAAGTAGAAATACTCCTTATGTATATTCAATTGGATCTGGAACAGATACCCAGCTTCTAACAAATGAAATTGATGTAAATGTTGTTAAAAACAATAAAGGTTTTATTGTTCAAGCACAAGATCTAATCTATGTGACTGTGAGGTTAACAGCACAGAGTAATCTTCATGCTGGTGGACTTGTAGCAAAAGGTAGTGCTGCTTTAGGCACTAACTTTAGAATTGGTGGTTTCATAAATACAGGAGCGCCAACTTCAACTGAAAACTACTTCACTTTTGCTTCTATATTAGCAACAGAAAATAATACAACAATTACATTTGACGATATAAAAACTGGTGTAACTTTATTAAATAATGCTGCTGCAGGAAATACACCTGCAAATGTCACTCTTAATGCCGGTGATAGTTATGTAATTGCCGTAAAAGGTCCTTCTAATCCAAATAGAGATGGATTGATTGGTATGTTGGTTAATTCTAATAAACCCATTGCTGTAAATTGCGGTTCTTTTGCTGGTAGTAATGGTTCGACAAGTAATTTAGATTTAGGTTTTGACCAAATTGTTTCTGCAGAAAGAACCGGACAAGAATATATTTTCATAAAAGGTTCTGGAGTTAATGTTACCGAAAGGCCATTAATTGTTGCTCATGAAGACAACACCCAAGTATTCACAAATGGATTAACAACGTCAATTGCAACGCTCAACGCAGGAGAATATTTGGCTCTAGATGGTTCTCAGTTTTCTGCTAATGGAAATTTATATGTAAACACTTCAAAAAATGTTTTTGCATACCAAGGTATTGGTGGAACTGCGAGTCAAGCGAATCAAAACATGCACTTTTTACCTCCATTAAGTTGCCAAACACCAAAAACAATAGACAACATTCCTTTCATTAATGAAGTCGGAAACCAATCTAATTTTGATGGAACAGTTTGTCTAGTAACAAAAACTGGAGCCACATTAAATTTTATTATTAATGGAACAAACTACACCTTAACAAGTTTGCCATCAAGTATTAATGTTAACGGTCCATTTGCAGTAATAGGAAATACAAATTATGTAACCTATACTTTTGAGGGATTAAATGGAAATATCTCCGTATTCTC
>CANGUP010000080.1 GCA_947457105.1 Flavobacteriaceae bacterium | reverse complement strand
TTTATTTATAAGTATAAAGTCTTTTACTTATTCCATAATCTCATTATGCATTTTTTTAAGATTAAAATATAGATAAATATAGTAGATAGGTAATCAATATCTTATCAAAAAGGAATAAATAAAATCATTTGAAAATATGTGTGATAATAATATTTAATCTTATTTTGTAATGAATTGTAATGAATATTCTTTTGTATTTTAGCCAATCTTTTAAATAAAATAGGTTAAGTATGAAAAAAAATATTTATTTTACATTAATTCTTTTGATAAGTTATTATTGTAGTTTTTCTCAAGTTTTTTCAAATTCTACTGTTAGTGCTGCAGGTTCTTGGAATGGTTCATTAACAAAAACCATAACGGTTTCCGGTCTTCCAAACTTAAATGCAAATATTTTTGAGTTAGTACAAGTAAACCTTCATATGGGCGATGATGCTAATACAAGAAATTACAATACTTACAGAATAACTTTAACTAAAGGAACTACTAGTATAGATTTGGTTTCGTCTGGTGGTTTGCCAAATTCTTTTGTTAAACAAATTAATACGAAGTTTAGATACAATACTTATTTAAGAAGACTTTTTGAACATGGTGGAACCGCTGAACCATTTAGTATTGGTTACTATCGCTCACAAGATAATTTTACAGGATTCAATGGTATTGATCCAAATGGTGTTTGGACAGTAACTATAACAGAAACATCAACAGCTACTGGTGGACAATTTAATAGAGTAGATTTAGTATTCAAGTCACCATTCACCGTTCAAGATTATACAACACTTAATAGTTATGATAATTGTTCTACACCTTATTGTTTAGGTTCAGCTGAGATTATAGTTGCATCTAATAATGGTTTCACCAATCAACCAGGAGATATGTACAATCCAAACACTACCTCTTGTAGTTGGAATGCTGCCCAAAACAATTCTGCTTGGTTTAAGTTTAGAGCAGCTCAGTCCTCTGTGGGTATAACCATATCTGGTATTACAGGTAATTTACAGATTTTAGCAATAAATGCAGGAGCTGATAACAATCCTTGTACACCAACTGATAATACTATTCTAAATGGAGGTTGTCCTGAATTGAGTAGCAATGATACCTATTCTACACCTCAATATACAAATGGTTCTACAAAAAATAATCAACTTAATTTAAGTGGATTAACAATTGGAAATTTTTATTATTTCATAGTTGATGGCTCAGGAGCATCAGTTTCTCCATTTTATATTGAAACAGTTGGTGCTTCATTAGATTGTTCTAATTGTGTACTTAATGCCACATTAGGTAGTAATTCCCCAGTTTGTGCCAACGGAACATTGAATTTAACATGTAATGATGGCGCAAGTTGGTCTTGGACAGGGCCTAATGGTTTTACTAGTAGTAGTCAAAATCCAACATTGAACAATGTCACATCTTTGGCATCTGGTACTTATGTAGTTGCTATTACAGACAATAATGGTTGTACAGACACCAAATCAATAGATGTGGTTGTAAATTCTTCTGTAGTTCCTACTTTTAACACTCCAAGTCCTGTTTGTGTTGGTTCAACTTTAAATCCACTTCCAACAACATCAAATAATGGAATTCAAGGAACTTGGAGTCCTGCTTTAAACAACACAACAACTACAACTTATACCTTTACGCCAGATGCGGGTCAATGTGCATCAACAACTACGCTAAGCATAACTGTTAATAATTGTGATTTTGGGGCATATGCCACTGTAATATGGATGGATGATTGTACAGATGTAGGAGATGGTAAATTTTACAATACTACTGGAGCTGGAGTTGATTTAATTAATCAAGAGCCAGGTAATACTTTTATAAAAGATTTTGGAGTACATGTTCAAAACTCTTCCACTTTAATTTTGAGAGGTTCAGAAGTAAAAACGTACAAAAATGGAACCACCAATGTATGTGGAGCTAAAATGTATTATCGTTATTATTTAAATTCAGGAACTGGAGGTGCATTTACTTCAAGAAATTTATCTTTTTTTAGTGATTGCAATATTGGTACAAGTGAGTTTATTATTGGAGGTGGTCCTTGTGCTCTAGGACAGCAAAAATGGCAATGTGTATCCCAACCTGGATGTGATGCTCCAATAAATTTAACCAACGTTCCGCCTGGAGATTATATTTTAGAAGTATACTATGATGTAACCGGAGATTTTAACTCTACTTCTCAATGTGATGATACTATTATTTTGAATAATGGAGGTACTAATTATAAAGCTAATTTTAGCATAATTGCAGAGCCAACAATAAGCAGTTCTAATCCAACAACTTGTAATGGTACTAATGGAAGTATTACAATTTCAGATTTAACAGCAAATGAAGTATATGCACTAAGTTATAATTTTAATTCATCACCGATCGGACCAAATAACTTAACTTCTAATGCTAGTGGACAAATTATCATTCCTAATTTAGGTATTGGTACCTATTCTAATTTTAGTTTTGTAATCAATAGTTGTACTACGACTTTACCTTCAAGTATCACATTACAAAATCCAATAATTACTCCAGTTTTTACTACTCCGAACCCATTTTGTTTTGGTGAAACTATTCCTGCAACTGTTTTACCTTCTACTTCAAATAATGGAATTACAGGGAATTGGACGCCAGCTATAAACAATACAACAACCACAACCTATACTTTTACTCCTGATGCAAATCAATGTGCTACTACTACAAATTTAATAGTTGTTATTAATCCAGAAATTACAGGAGGAATAAATTCAAATCCAAATACGATTTGTAATGCAAGTTCGTCGGGTTGTACGCCAACAGGGACAAAAGTAGTTATAAATGAAGTAATGCATTTTCCATTAACGGCTCAAGGATTAGTTGCTAATGGTACAGAATACATTGAGCTTTACAACCCAACATGTTCTCCAGTAGATTTATCTTGTTATACCATTGCAACAGCAGCAAGACCAAATTCAAATCCTGGAAGTACTCTTTCAAGAGGAGGGACAATACTAATTCCTTCAGGTACTATTCTTGCTCCAAAAGCGCATTATGTAATTGGAACTTCTGCTGCTTCTTCAAATCTTGCAAACATTGATTACAATACCACTTTGACGTCTAACTATTGTATTATCAATCAATTTGTATTAGCCAATGGTGACGGTTGGGTTGCTCTCAACGATGGTAATGGAACTCCAGTAGATGCCATCTATTGGACAGTAGGCGCTAATGAAAGCTCAAAAATAACAACAGATGATGATTTAGATGATGCGCCCTGTATTCCTTCATCTCTTGGTTTATGTAATACAAATAGTTTGTCATTATTGTCTGCTAAAGCTATTTATCAATTGAATCCAACGTTAATCAATTATGTTGGACAAACTACATTACAAGGAATAAGTTCAACAGGAAATACATTTAGTAGAATACCTGATGGTGGAGCTTGGCAAAGAGATATTCTAGGAAGTATTAATTTGATAAATTGTAATAATGGAATTTGTGATACACCACCTTCTTCTGCATGCAACGGAAGCGCAACAGTTAGCGTTACACAAGGTTCTGGGAATTATAGTTATTTATGGAATGATTCTCAAGCTCAAACTTCGGCAACAGCTACCAATTTATGTGCAGGAAATTATTGTGTTGTCGTAACCGATTTGGATACTAATTGTACGCAGCAATTTTGTGTTACGGTGATTGATAACATTCCAAATGTAACAACAACATTCAGTTTTGGAACGACTTTAAGTATTTGTTCGGGTGGAGTTGTGCCAACATTGCCAAATACATCAGGAAACTCAATAACAGGAACATGGTCACCTAGTTTAGTAAGTAATACAAATAACGGAACTTACACTTTTACACCAGAAGCTGGACAATGTGCAACAACCACAACTTTTACAGTTACAATAACACCGCAAACAAGTCCAACATTTAGTTTTGGAACTTCATCAACGATTTGTTCAGGTGGAATAGTTCCAACATTGCCTAATACATCGTCAAACTCTGTAACAGGGACTTGGTCGCCAAGTATAGTAAGTAATACAAATAACGGAACGTATACTTTTACACCAGACGCAGGCCAATGTGCTAACACTACCACATTTACTGTAACTATAACTCCACAAACAACACCAACATTTTCTTTTGGTACTACTTTAAGCATTTGTTCTGGAGGAGTAGTTCCGACATTATCTGCTACATCAAGTAATTCTATCTCAGGAACATGGTTTCCAGCTATAGTTGATAATGCTAATAACGGAACGTATACTTTCACCCCTGATGCAGGGCAATGTGCTACTACCACTACGTTTACTGTAACCATTACTCCACAAACAACTCCAACATTTGGGTTTGGAACCAGTTTAACATACTGTCAAGGAGGAATTTCAGTACAACCGCTGTTGCCTACTTTATCGAATAATTCTATTTCCGGTACTTGGAATCCATCTACAATAGATAATTCATTACTTGGACAAACGATTTATACTTTTACACCAGATGCTGGACAATGTGCAACAACCACAACTTTTGCAGTTACGATAACTCCACAAACAACACCAACATTTAGTTTCGGAACTTCATTAAGTATTTGTTCAGGTGGAGTAGTTCCAACATTGCCAAATACATCTGGAAACTCAATCACAGGAACATGGTCTCTTAGTTCAGTAAGTAATACAAATAGCGGCACTTATACTTTTACACCTGATGCTGGACAATGTGCAACAACCACAACTTTTACAGTTACTATAACTCCACAAACAACACCAACATTTTCTTTTGGAACTTCATCAACGATTTGTTCAGGTGGAGCAGTTCCAACATTACCAAATACATCTTTAAACTCTGTAGCAGGAACTTGGTCGCCTAGTTCAGTAAGTAATACAAATAGCGGTACTTATACTTTTACACCAGATGCTGGACAATGTGCAACAACCACAACTTTTGTAGTTACTATAACTCCACAAACAACACCAACATTTGGTTTTGGAACAAGTTTAACAGCTTGTCAAGGAAATGTTTCAGCACAAGTTTTGCTGCCAACATTATCAAATAATTCCATTTCCGGAACTTGGAATCCATCTACAATAGATTATGCAATACTTGGACAGACAGTTTATACTTTCACACCAAACAGTGGACAATGTTCTCTAAATGCAACTTTAACGGTTACAATTAATCCAATTCCTCAGTTTACAATATCTGGTGGATGTGATGGCGAAAATTATGTTTTGAATATTGTTCAACAAAATCAAAATATTAACTCAATTGAATGGTTTTATAATAATGTAATGATTGGTCAAGGGAATTCAATTGTGATAACAAATGAAGGTACTTATACTGCAGTAGTAACTAACTCAGATAATTGTAATAATAATGCTCAATTTGTTGTTGTAAATGATTTTTGTTCAATTCAAAAAGGGATTTCTGTTAATGATGATGGATTTAATGATGTTTTTGAATTGTCAAATCTAGGGGTTAAATATTTACAAATTTTCAATAGATATGGTATGAAAGTATATTCAAAAAGTAATTATACAAACGAATGGGGTGGAAAGTCTGATAATGGTGACGAACTTCCAGATGGTACTTATTATTATGTAATAGACAGAAATAATGGAGAAGCCATAACGGGTTGGATTTATATAAATAGAGCACAATAATCCTTTGTATAATTTGTATTCAAAATCAAACAAACACAAAATGAAGAAACTATATTTCATTGCTATATTGACTTTATTAATTAACGAGTTAAAAGCGCAGCAAGATCCAAATTACACGCAATACATGTATAATATGAGTGTCGTAAATCCAGCATATGCTGGTTCAAAAGAAGGTTTGTCAGGAGGATTGCTTTATAGATCACAATGGGTAGGAATAGAAGGAGTGCCAACAACAGGCACCTTCTTTATTCATAGTCCTGTTGGTAGAAATGTTGGTCTGGGTCTTTCTGTAATTTCAGATAAGGTTGGTCCTGTTCAAGAAAATAATATTTATGGAGATTTCTCATATACTTTAAGTTTAGGTGGTGAACATAAATTAGCTTTCGGTTTAAAAGCTGGAACTACGTTGCATAAAATCGATTTTGCAAGAATTTATCCAACACTGCCTAATCCTACCATAAATGATCCGTTTTATGCTGCAAACCCAAGCAGTACTTTTTTAAATATTGGTTCTGGAGTTTTTTATTATACCAATAAATATTACGTAGCCTTTTCTGTTCCAAATATTTTAAAATCAAAGTACTTAGATTTTAACGGAAGACAATATGGTACCGAAGTTGTTCATTATTTCTTAACTGGAGGATATGTATTTGATTTGAATCCGAATTTAAAATTTAAACCTTTTGCTATGATAAAATCATCAGTTAACGCACCAACATCTTTTGATGTTTCAACTAACTTTATGTTTTATGATAAGTTAGAATTAGGAGCAACTTATAGATTGGAAGACTCTTTTGGAGCTATGGTGAATTTTGCTATTACACCAAGTTTAAGAATCGGATATGCCTATGATAACATTGTATCTGATTTAAGGGCAGTAGCGCCAGCTTCTCATGAGTTTATGATATTATTTGATTTGAATTTCTCTAAAAAAGTATCACGTTCACCAAGATATTTCTAACCTTAAAAGATACCAAAAAAATGAAAAATCTATATATAGCCATTACTTTTGTAGCCATTAGTTTTAATGTATCTGCACAAAATGCAACAACCAAAGCAGCTGATAAATTATTCAATAGATTTGAATATTTTGATGCTGCCAAAGAATATCTAAAGTTAGTTGATAACGGAAAAGCAGATGTTTACGTTTATAAACAATTGGCCGACACTTATTACAACATGTTTAATTCAACTGAAGCGGTTAAATGGTATGCCAAAGCAACAGAAATCAATCAAGATGCTGAGACATATTTTCGTTATGCTCAAATGTTGAAAGCTAGTAATAAATATGAAGAAGCGAACAAACAAATGCAAAAATTTGCTTCACTTTCACCAAATGATAATCGTGCTAAAGCTTTCAAAGAAAACCCTAATTATATTCCAAGATTACTTGAAAAATCAAAAATATACGATGTGAAATTATTGGATATTAGCAGTGATAAATCAGATTTTGGCGCAGTACTTTATGACAACATTTTGTATTTTGTTAGTGCTAGAAATGGTGCGCGTAAAAACTATGGTTGGACCGATGAACCTTTTTTAGATATTTACAAAGCAGATTTTAACAAAGATGGAACCATCATCAATCCTACAGCTGTTTCTGAATTGAATTCAAAATGGCATGATGGTCCAGTTACAATAAGTACTGACGGAAATACTATGTATTTTGCAAGTGAAAGTTTTAAAGAAAAAATATCTGAAAAAGACAAAAAGGCTAACACTAAATTAAGTCAAATATATTTATTCAAAGCGGTTAAAAATGCTGGTGTATGGGGAGAAATTACGCCATTATCATTTAATGATAAAACCTATTCTACTAGTAATCCAAGTCTAAGTAGAGATGGCAAAACATTATACTTTTCTTCCAACAGACCTGGAAGTATTGGTGGAGTTGATATTTGGAAAGTAGTTGTGAATGCAGATGGTTCTTTTGGTGAGCCCCAAAACTTAGGTAACAAAGTAAATACTGAAGGTAATGAGAGTTTTCCTTTTATTGCAGATGATAATAAAACTTTGTTTTTTGCATCAAGCGGAAGACAAGGCTTGGGAGGATTAGATGTTTACCAAATTGATTTGACAAATGGAGTAGCTACTAATCTAGGAAAACCTGTAAATACTGAGAAGGACGATTTTGCTTTCACATTTAACGAAAGTAAAAAAGTTGGTTTTTTGTCAAGCAATAGAAATGGAAATGATGATATCTATATAGTAAACCAGGTTTGTAGCGTTGATGTCAATATAGTGGTTACTAATGTAAAAACGGGTGAAACACTAACAAATGCTAGTGTTTCTATTTTAGATGAGAAAAAAAATGTAATTGCAACTGAAGTGTCTAATGCAAAAGGCGAGGTGAATTATAAAGTAGAGTGTGATAAAGTTTATTTGATACAAGCTTCAAAAGATGGTTTTGAAGGCAATATCTTTACAGTAACTAAAAGTAAAGGGCCAACGTTCAAAATGGATGCTCCGTTGCAACCAATAGATAATATTGTAACAGAAACTGAGATTATTTTAAAACCAATTTATTTTGAATTTGACAAGAGTAACATCACTCAAGAAGGCGCATTTGAGTTAGACAAGTTGATTCAAGTTATGAAAAATAATGAAAAAATGGTCATTATGGCTAAATCTCATACCGATAACAGAGGAAGTAATGAATACAATTTGTCATTATCATATAGAAGAGCAAAATCTACGGTTCAATATATTATTTCGAAAGGAATAGATGCTAGCAGAATATCTGGAAAAGGAATGGGAGAATTAGAGCCAATAGTTAATTGTGGTAATACATGTACTGAAGAACAAAATATACAAAACAGACGTTCAGAATTTTTGATTGTTAAGTAAAAAAAATAAAACTATATTTGTTTTTTAAAGATAATAATAAACATTTATGACATTTAAACAGTTTTATTTACTTGGTTTATTTGGAATCACTTTTTCAATAGCTTCTTATTTATATCTTTTATGGTATTCTAATTCGAAAAAAAGTAAAAAAAATATACAATTTAAACACATAAATCAAGGATTGTTGTTTGTAATTTTTGCTATTTTTTCATGGTCGGTTGTTGCCTTATATAAAATTTTTGATTTAAAAGAGTTTACATTATCCTATATAATAAATGATAGGATATTATCCTCTATGAATAATCTTTTTCTTTTTTTGAGTTTAGCATTTTTTCCAATTAAGAAGAAAAATAGGTTTACTCTATATTTTGTTAAAAAAGAAAAGTGGGTCATAAATGTATTTATTGTTTTTTCCCTTGTAATTTGTTTTTTTACAATAACTGACAAAATTGGTGATAGTTTTAATTTTATGTCGAGGCTGATTATAGTTGGATTAGATTCAATATTCTCCATAGTTTGTATAGCGTCAATAGGTTATATGCTTAGTCATTCCTATAAGGAGTTAGGTTTTGGTAAATGGATGTTAACCTATATAGCGATAGTGATATCAATGTTTTCATTAACGCAAATATTATTGCCATTGTCAAAAATGCTCCCAGGAGCATTAAGTCTTTTTTATCCTTATTTTTTAGCTTTTTTTATAATTTGTCTTTCGCAGTTTGTTTTTCTGATTGCTACTTACTATTCTGTTTTGTATTTTTCATTAACTAATAAGCCTTCTTTGGAAAATAATATTACAAAAGATAAGAATTCAAATTCTCAAGAGATAGCTGAGGTTTTAAAAGTTGAAATAGGATATAATCAAGATAAAAAACTATTTTATTTGACTTTAACATTTATTGATGAGTTTCAAAAAGAGTATACCGAAACAAATGAAAATTCTAAATTATTGCAGCCTTTATTATATTGGATGTTATTTTCTTATGCTAAGAAGCAAAATGTTATGCTAAATCATCAAGATATGGCAATTGCTAAATTTAGAATGGTAGATTATTGGAATAAAGAAAGTGATTTTAAGTTAACCCAAGAGTTGTTGTTTTTCAATGAAAGTGGACATTTTGAATTAAAAATAGATGAGAAAAATATAAGAATAAATGATATGATTTTCTTAAAATCAAAATTGTCATTTAAAGATATATTTAAAAAGTATTTTATTTGTTTTGTTCCTACTGATGTAAAAACAGCACAACAATTATATAATAAGAAAAACGCAGATAAATATTTATTAGAACATTTTGAAGGTTTTTATTCCAATATTTCTGAATAAAATTATTAATTAATCAGATTGTTCTATTTACTTTATGGTTTTTTAAAAAATTGAAATTCAGATAATTAAAAATTTCATTTTCTTACATTTGTTTTCTGAAATATTTTATTGCCTTTAATTTATATGGTATTTTTCAAAAAAAAATATATTTGGTTTATTAAACATATCCTAATTCTACATAAAATGCCATTTTTAAGCTTTATAAAAAAAAATCTATTGTTTTTTTTACTCATTTCATTTACTTTTTCAGTTAATGCTCAGGTTGTTATTAATGAGTTAATGGTTCGTCCTCCAGGAACTGTAAATACACCTCCTAATGGACTAATTTATAACAATAGTCAAGAGTATATAGAACTTTATAATAGGGGTTGTTTGCCTATTAATGTTTCTGGTTATTTTATTGCTATGAAGCAAACCATTGGGACAATAAATACTGGTGGTACAATTAGAATTCCAAATGTTGCCGCTGCCACTATACCTGTGGGAGGACACATTGTTTTAGCTTCGGCAAATGCTGCTGGAGCTGCACTTGGAAATGTTGATATTCCTTTAGCAGCAGCAGATTATTGTTTGTATAATGGAACTTTTGTTCTCGCAAATACAGATGGATGGTGTGCGCTTTATGATGCGGCTGGTGTAGCTATTGACTGTGTTTATTGGTCATCAAGTGCCGCAAATCTCACGTCAAATGCCTCTGATTATAACACAGGTCCATTATGTTTGCCGACAGGAAGCCCTGCTGTTACTTTACAAACCCCTTTCCAATTAAATACTTCAAATCCAACAATTGTCAGATACGGAGGTGTAAATCCTTCCGCTGGCAGTCCTTTAAGCAGACAACAAGATGGTTCAATAACTTGGGTTCAAAATTTAGCGTCATCAATTAATTCGGGCTCTGCAACCGGTAATTGCAATGGAGGCACTTGCGTTACTCCACCATTGCCAGCTGCCCCAATTGTAACAACGCCAGTTAATTATTGCCAAAATGCCGTAGCTTCTGCTCTAACAGCGACTGCCTTACCTGGAGCTACTTTAAATTGGTATGGAACTAATGCAACAGGTGGGACAGCCAGTTTAATTGCTCCAACTCCTTCAACTACTTCCGTTGGGATAACTACCTACTATGTTAGTCAAACTCTTTCTGGTTGTGAAAGTGTAAGAGTGCCAATTGTTGTTAATGTTACAGCTTCTTCAAGTAGCGTAATAAGCTGTGGAACTTCAACGACTACATCGGTTATTTTTAATTGGACTGCAGCAACTGGCGCTACCGGATATACTATTTCTTATCAAGTCAATACTGCAACACCTATAAATGTTGGTGCTGTAGGAAATGTATTAACCTACAGTGTTAACTCCTTAAATTCTGGAGATAGTGTAACTATTACACTTACTCCAACAGGTGCCTTGGGAACTTGTTTTACACCAACCTCTTTTTCTTGTGCAACAATTGTAAATAATGCTTGTGGTGCTTGTGCTACCCCAACTTGTCCTATAGTTGGTGTGTCAAGTTATGCCAATTTGAATTTTTCTGCAGGTTCATGTAATACTTGGATACCACAAGCGACAAACACGACACTTACTAATTATTATTTAGTAGTCTCAGATGCTTCTGGTTTTCTTGGTATTGCACAACAAGCTACTAGTTCTCCTGGACTTTGTATTACAAGATCTGCCGTTATTAGGCCTTTAGTAACTTCTTGTAATGTAGCTTCTACTATTGCTCCTTCTGTAACTAATGCAAATGGAGTTGCTTCAGGTTTTAATCCAGAATGGTATGGTTTAACACCAAATACACAGTATGTTGTTCTTGAAACAGTAGTTCTAAGTGCTGCGTGTTCTCTAACTTCACTATGTACCAACTATTACGGATGTTCAACACCAAGCGCACCTACAATTGGTTCGGTTACACAGCCAACTTGTACAACAGCTACAGGAAGTTTTCAAATTACAGGATACAGTGCCGCAAACACCTATACCTTTAATCCAGGAGTTGTAAATATTTCAGCAACAGGATTGGTAACTGCCAATGCGAATACTTATACTTTTACAGTTACCAATGCATCTGGTTGTACCTCGCCATCATCGACCAATATTGTAGTAAATACTCAACCAAGTACGCCAAGTGCTCCAACAGTTGGTGCGGTTACACAGCCAACATGTACAACAGCCACAGGAAGTTTTCAAATCATAGGATACAGTGCTGCAAACACATATACCTTTAACCCAGGAGTCGTAAGTATTTCATCAACAGGATTGGTAACTGCTAATGCGAATACTTATACTTTTACAGTTACCAATGCGTCTGGTTGTACCTCACCATCTTCGGCCAACATTGTAGTAAATGCTCAACCAAGTCCGCCAAGCACACCAACAGTTGGTTCGGTTACACAGCCAACATGTACAACAGCCACAGGAAGTTTTCAAATCGCTGGATTTAATGTTGCAAACACTTATACCTTTAACCCAGGAGTTATAAGTATTTCTGCAACAGGATTGGTAACAGCCAATGCGAACACTTATACTTTTGCAGTTACCAATGCATCTGGTTGTACCTCACCATCTTCGGCCAATATTGTAGTAAATACTCAACCAAGTACGCCAAGTGCGCCAATAGTTGGTTCGGTTACACAGCCAACTTGTACAACAGCCACAGGAAGTTTTCAAATCACAGGATACAATGCTACAAACACCTATGCTTTTAATCCAGGAGTTTTAAGTATTTCATCAACAGGATTAGTAACGACTAATGCGAATTCTTATACTTTTACAGTTACCAATGCATCTGGTTGTACCTCACCATCATCGGCCAACATTGTAGTAAATACTCAACCAAGTACTCCAAGTGCGCCAATAGTTGGTTCAATAATACAACCAACATGTATATCAGCCACAGGAAGTTTTCAAATCACAGGATACAACTCTTCAAACACTTATACCTTTAACCCAGGAGTTGTAAGTATTTCAGCAACAGGATTGGTAACTGCTAATGCGAACACTTATACTTTTATAGTTACCAATGCATCTGGTTGTACATCACCATCATCGGCTAACATTGTAGTAAATCCTCAACCAAGTTTACCATTAGTCACCACGCCAAGCAACTATGTAGTTTGTGATGAGAACAATGATGGTGAGAGTTGTTTATTTGATTTAACGACAAAGAATTCACAAATATCGACACAACCGGGTATTGTGATTAGTTATCATTTAACACCAACTGATGCACAAACAGGCTCTAATCCGATAAGTACAACAACGCCATATTGTAATATTACTAATCCACAAACGATTCATGTGCGTGTTTTTGATCCATTAGCACCGGCATGTTCTTCGTT
>CANGUP010000079.1 GCA_947457105.1 Flavobacteriaceae bacterium | reverse complement strand
TATGTTTATAATGGAAATTCAACCGCGGCAACATTAATGAATCCTGGTGGTTCTACAGGAACAACTATTCCTGGTCCGTTTGTTTCTTCTGCAACAGATGGTTCTTTAACCGTTAAGTTTTATTCTGATCAAGGTGTAATTGATACAGGATTTATTGCAACAATATCTTGTTCACCAAATTTAAATATAAATAGCAACAATTATATTGATTTTAATTATTATCCAAATCCATCTAATGGAAAGGTAACAATCAATTCAAAAACTGCTATTAATCAAATCCAAGTTTATAATGTTACTGGACAATTATTGTTAGATAAAAATTTGAATGAAACTACAACTAATGTTGATATTTCAGCTTTTGCTCAAGGAACTTATTTCTTCAAATTGAAGTTTGATGGTGATAAAGAAGCTAATTTCAAAGTACTAAGAAGATAACAATATCTTTAGAATAAATAAAAAGCCATCTAATCTAGATGGTTTTTTATTTTATATTCTATTCATTAATTCCAAAGCTTTATTAATGCTTTTTACATTTTCAAAAGTCAACAATAAACGTAGTCCGTTTTTGGTTTCTTTTTCTTTCATTTTGCATAGGCTGCTGTTCATTTGAACAAACTGAACCATTTTCATAAAACGATTCGATTGATAGAAATCACTTTGTTGGTCGCCTACAAAATAGCCTACCATTTTTCCTTGTTTCATTACCAATTTTTCGATTCCTATAGCAGTTGCTTTCCACTTTATTCTGATGCTGTTTAGTAAGGCATTGGCTTCTTTAGGTAAAGCTCCAAATCTGTCGATTAATTTCTGTTCGAATACTTGTAAGGCTTCTTCGTTTTTAATCAAACTCAATTCGTTGTATAAGTTCAAACGTTCGGTTATATTATTAATGTATTCGTCAGGGAAAAGCAATTCAAAATCGGTGTCGATTTGTAAATCTTTTACGTATTCTTTCGTTTCGATGTCGTTTTCTGTTGGATACAAATCTTTGAATTCGTTTTCTTTCAACTCTTCAATGGCTTCGTTCATGATTTTTTGATAGGTATCAAATCCGATGTCGTTGATGAAACCACTTTGTTCACCACCCAATAAATCTCCGGCACCACGAATTTCCAAATCTTTCATTGCAATATTAAATCCACTTCCTAATTCTGAAAATTGTTCTAAAGCATGAATACGTTTTCTGGCATCATCTGTCATAGCGGAATATGGTGGTGTGATGAAATAACAAAATGCTTTTTTATTACTTCTTCCTACACGACCACGCATTTGATGCAAATCGGACAAACCAAAATTATTCGCATTATTGATGAAAATTGTATTCGCATTAGGTACATCCAAACCACTTTCAATAATTGTTGTGGCTACTAAAACATCAAATTCACCATTCATGAAAGCCAACATTAATTCTTCTAATTTTTTACCGTCTAATTGTCCGTGACCTATTCCAACTCTTGCATCTGGAACTAATCTCTGAATCATTCCGGCAACTTCTTTGATGTTTTCAATTCTGTTGTTGATAAAGAACACTTGTCCGTTTCTTTGAATTTCATACGAAATAGCATCGCGAATTAATTCTTCGTGAAAACGAACCACATGGGTTTCAATTGGATATCTATTTGGTGGAGGCGTTGTAATTACGGATAAATCACGAGCAGCCATCAAAGAAAATTGCAACGTTCTCGGAATTGGTGTCGCCGTTAAAGTCAACGTATCCACATTGGCCGAAATCGTTTTTAGTTTGTCTTTTACGTTTACTCCAAATTTTTGTTCCTCATCAATAATCAGTAATCCTAAATCTTTGAATTTTACATCTTTGTTTACTAATTGATGTGTTCCAATGATGATGTCAACTCTTCCTTCACCAAGATTTTTAATGGTTTCGGTTCTTTCTTTGGCGGTTCTAAAACGATTTAAGTAATTTACAGAAACCGGCATATCTTTCAATCGTTCAGAAAAAGTACGATAATGTTGGTATGCTAAAATTGTTGTAGGAACCAAAACAGCCACTTGTTTTCCATTATCAACGGCTTTAAAAGCAGCACGAATAGCAACTTCAGTTTTACCAAAACCAACATCACCACAGACTAATCTGTCCATTGGTCTGTCGTTTTCCATGTCGGATTTTACATCTTGTGTTGCTGTAATTTGGTCTGGTGTGTCTTCATAAATGAACGAACTTTCCAACTCTTTTTGTAAATAACTATCTGGTGCGCAAGCAAATCCTTTTTCTAATCTTCGCTTTGCATAAAGCTGAATTAAATTGAAAGCAATATGTTTTACACGTGCTTTTGTTTTTTGTTTTAAGGCTTTCCAAGCGCCACTTCCAAGTTTATATATCTTTGGTGGTGCGCCGTCTTTTCCGTTGTATTTAGAAATTTTATGCAGCGAATGAATGCTAACATAAACAATGTCATTATCGGCGTAAACTAATTTTATAGCTTCTTGCGTTTTACCTTCCACCTGAATTTTCTGCAATCCACCAAACTTTCCAATTCCGTGATCGATGTGCGTTACATAATCGCCTACAGTCAAGGAAGTCAGCTCTTTTAGAGTGATGGTTTGCTTTTTAGAATAACCATTTTTAATATTGAATTTGTGGTAACGTTCAAATATTTGATGGTCGGTGTAACATGCTATTTGGTTTTCTTCATCAACAAATCCTTGAAACAATGGAAAAACAACGGTTTTGTATTGTTTGCGAACGCTTTCATGATTTTCTTCATCAATGTCTTCAAAGATATCATGAAAACGATTGGCTTGATTTTCATTAGAACAAAACAAATAATTCTTAATTCCGTTGAAGTGATTTTCTGCCAAGTTGTTCATCAATAAATCAAATTGCTTATTGAAGGAAGGTTGTGGTTGAATATGGAATTCAATCGTTTTATCAATTTTATATGTTGGTGCATTGCTCAATTCTACTACTGAAAAGTTCAATGCTTTCTTTAAAAATTGTTCTTGATTAAGGAATAAATCTTTAGGTTCAAGATGTTTTATAGTGGCGTCTAATTTGTCAAATACTTCTGTTGCTTTCGCAAAAAGTTTGTCTAATTGATGGCAAAGTAAATCGGTATTCTGAATAAAAAGCACTGTTTTCTGGTCGATGTAGTCTAAGAAACTTTCTCTATTTTCTTCGAAGAATTTATTTTCTACGTTAGGAATGATGGAGATTTTCTTGAGTTTTTCAATAGACAATTGTGTTTCAACATCAAAACTTCTGATGGAATCTACTTCGTTTCCAAAAAATTCTATTCTATATGGATTATCATTTGAAAAAGAAAAAACATCAACAATTCCACCACGAACCGAGAATTCTCCTGGTTCTGTTACAAAATCTACTCTTTTAAAATTGTATTCAAAAAGTACTTCGTTGATGAAATCAATAGCAATTTTATCGTTTACCGAGATTTTTAAAGTGTTTTTGTCAAGGTCTTTTTTGGTAACTACTTTTTCAAAAATAGCTTCGGCGTAGGAAACAATTATAGCTGGTTTTTTACGCGAATTGATTCTATTTAAAACTTCGGCTCTTAGTAGAATGTTAGCGTTATCGGTTTCATCAATTTGATAAGGTCTTCGGTATGAACCAGGATAAAACAAAACATCTTGATCGTTGATGAGTTGCTCTAAATCGTTGAGGTAATATGCCGCTTCTTCTTTATCACTAAACAACAAAAGAAAAGGTAATTCTGCTTTTTCAAAAGTAGATTGAATTACAAAAGACAACGCCGAACCCAATAAACCTTTTGCGTTTATTTTGGAATCACGTTGCTCTAAAGCATTGGATAAAAGTTGGACTTTTGCCGACTTCTGATAGACAGAAATGATGTTATTTTTACTCAAAATTATTCTAAATCGGGATCAATGTTTGAGGATGGAACAGCTCTTGTTGAGTCTTTCATACTCAAAATATCTGGTTCACCATCTTCTCTTGGTATCAAACTTCTTTTTACAATTTCTTCCATTTGTAATTGAAGGTATTCTACTTCCATATTTATTTCACCAACAAGCTTTACAACTTTTGCGTCTGGAATTTGGTTTAGGTGAATGAATAAATCCAACGATTTTATTTTGGTTGTTACAACTGCGATTCTGGCTTTGATTTGTGGCTTATTGAATTCTAATGGAATATTGTTGTTTAAGTCCATTACTTTTACAGAAAGAGCTTTCGATTTTTTCTGAAAAGCGCCTATGGTACTTTTTGGTTTTTGATTTATTTCTGTTAGAAAGTTACGCCATTCCATCCAACTGTTGATGCGGCTTTGTGTTAAAGATTCTACAGGTGCAATATTAAAAACCCATCCGCGGTTGATGTTGTTGAAAATGACTTCTTTTTTCTTTGCTTCTTTCTGTTGTTCAATAATTAGTGTAGTGTTGTCGTTTTGACACGATACCAATACTAACATAAAGAAAACTAGATATATCGATGATAACTTCATTAGAAGAATAATGGATTTGATTACAAAAGTACAAAAGTAGGAGTTTTGTTTTAGAGATTTTGTGAAAGGTTTTATAAATGTTCACTATTTGTTTTTTCAAATAGAATGTTATTCATGATTCTTACGAAAACGTTATCTTTGTAGTACAAACAAACAAACTATGACTACTAAAATATTAATAATCGGTGCTTGTGGACAAATAGGTACCGAGTTAACCACCAAATTAAGAAGTATTTACGGAAACGACAACGTGATTGCTTCCGATATTCGAAAATTGAACAATGATATTGTCAACAATGGCATTTTTGAAGTGGTTAATGCTTTAGATTACAATCAGATTGAGCATCTAATTGAACAATATCAGATTACCGATGTTTATTTAATGGCAGCTTTACTCTCTGCTACCGCTGAGAAGAATCCTGCTTTTGCTTGGGATTTGAATATGAATTCGCTATTTCATGTATTGAATTTGGCGAAAGCTGGAAAAATAAAAAAGATCTTTTGGCCTTCAAGTATTGCGGTTTTCGGACCAACAACTCCAAGAGAAAATACGCCTCAATTTACTATTATGGAACCAACAACGGTGTACGGAATTTCCAAGCAAACAGGTGAACGTTGGTGTGAATATTACCACCATCAATATGGCGTTGATGTAAGAAGTATTCGTTATCCAGGATTAATAAGTTGGACTACTGAACCAGGTGGAGGAACTACAGATTATGCGGTAGATATTTATCATAAAGCGTTAGAAAATGGTAGTTTTGAATGTTTTCTTTCTGAAAACACTAGATTGCCAATGATGTATATGGATGATGCCATTCGAGCAACTGTCGAAATAATGCAAGCTAAATCGGAAGATGTTACAATTCGTTCGTCTTATAATTTATCTGGAATTAGCTTTACTCCTGAAGAAATTGCGGCAGAAATTAAAAAACATATTCCAAATTTCACCATTTCTTACAAACCTGATTTCCGTCAAAAGATAGCTGATAGTTGGCCTGCGTCGATTGATGATTCTTCTGCTAGAGCCGATTGGGGATGGGAACACGAATTTGAAATGGATTCCATGACCGAAGTGATGTTGGAGAATTTGAGATAGCAGACAACAGGTTTCAGATTGCAGTTTTCAGATTGCAGTTTCAGATTGCAGGTTTCAGATTGCAGTTAGCAAATGAAAGTTTCAATGAATTTATATTTTTAATGCTGAGATCTGCCATCTGAAATCTGAAAACTGGCATCTGAAAACTATTTCTTCAATTTACCAATCAAAGCGTCTTCAATAGGCGCCTTTATTTTTGTAACTTCATCAGAGTTGTCGTTGGGAACTGTCATAGATAAAACATAGTGCTTTATTTTCCAAGTATTTTTTACTTTGACCAATACTCCTGAACCTCTACAGATTTTCATTTGGGTATTTAACAATTCATCAAACCATGCCATTTTTCCGTCTTTAGAGAAGTAGATGTTTCTTTCTAAAGCAGTGAAACTCCAAGCGCGTCCTTTATCGAAATAGGGTTTTGCGAAGTCCTGAAATTGTTTTTTATTCCAGTTTTCTGTGGCATCGGTTCCTATGTAGATAGCGTCGTCGGTGAGGTAACTGAAGTAGTTGTCAAACTGAACTTCGGCTGCTGCTTTGTGCCAATTATCTAACATGGTGTTTATTGCTTGCTTGTCTTGGGCAAAGGACAATTGTGTTATAAGTGCTAGTGTGAAGAGTAGTTTTTTCATGGGATTTGTTTTGATAAAAATACAAAAAGTTGCCACAAAGACGCTAAGACACAAAGTTTTTTTATGATAAGGCACAAAGTTTATTCGCCACGAAGCCACGAAGTATTTTATTACACAAAGATTTAAGAATGTATTTTTTATGCTAAGAAAATTTAAGAAGACCTTCGTGCCTTCGTGCCTTGGCGTCTTTGCGGCAAAATCATTAAAACTTCTCACCATGCTGAGATAAGTCTAATCCTAAATCCTCAGATTCTTCTGTGACGCGGATTGGAATGATGAGGTTGGTTAGTTTGAAAAGTAAATACGCTCCACCAAAGGTAAATGCTGATACTAAAACCAATGCCATCATGTGGAGACCAAAAACACTCCAACCACCGTGAAGTAGGCTTGCGTTTTCTCCTTGCGCGAAGATGGCTGTTAGAATCATACCCATAATTCCGCCTACGCCGTGACAGGCGAATACGTCTAGCGTGTCGTCTATTTGCTTTAGCTTTTTCCAATAGACCATTTTGTTGGAAACTATGGCGCCTATGAATCCGAAGAAGATGCTTTGTGGAATGGTTATGTAACCTGCTGATGGTGTGATGACTACTAAACCAACAACTGCTCCGATACAAGCTCCGAGTGCGGAAACTTTTCTTCCGTTTAATCTATCAAAAAATACCCATGTCATCATGGCTGAAGCTGACGCGATTGTGGTTGTCGCAAATGCCATTGCTGCTGTTTCGTTGGCGGCAAGTGCCGAACCTGCATTGAAACCAAACCAGCCAAACCAAAGCAACCCAGTTCCTAGAAGTACAAACGGAATATTGGTTGGAATGTGTTCGCTGTTTTTTCTTTTGCCCAAAACAATGACTCCTGCTAATGCTGCGAAACCTGCGCTCATGTGCACCACTGTACCTCCTGCGAAATCCTTTACACCGAAATAGCTACCTAATAGGCCTTGAGGATGCCAAATCATGTGGCATAACGGTGCGTAAATACAAACTGTAAACAAACAAATAAACAAGAGGAAAGAGATAAAGCGAATACGCTCGGCTAAAGCGCCGGTTATGATTGCAGGCGTAATCACAGCAAATTTCATTTGAAAAAGGGCAAACAATATGAAAGGAATACTAGAACCTAGCGCTTTATGAGGCAAAAGTTCTACTTGATCGAAGAAGGCAAAATCTAGTGGATTGCCTATAATACCATAATACGTTCCGTTGAGGTTGATTCCTATTGGGCTTCCGAAGGAGAGACTGAAACCTACGGTTACCCATAGCAAACTTACGACTCCAAGACAGATGAAACTTTTTAGCATGGTAGAAATAACGTTTTTCTTGCCTACCATACCGCCATAGAAAAAAGATAATCCTGGTGTCATCAGTAAAACCAAGCACGATGCGGTTAGCAACCAAGCTACATCGGCAAAGTTAATGGTGTCAGCTTCGTTGAAATTGGTAGTTGGCGGTTGGTGTTGCCAAAACAAACCTGTCACTGCTACTACAGTAATAATTACAAAAGCCGATATCCAACGTTTTTCTAAACCCATTTTATTTATTTTTACAACATACCCTAAAAATAACAGGGTAAAATTATAAAAATAGTAGTATTTTAATTCTAAATTGAATAAAAAAATAGGGTTGCGATTTTATTTTTATTAAATAATGAGTTATAACGCCCTTTTTTTAAAATTAATAAAATTATATTGGGTAATTTTATTGATGTGGTAAATTTCGAATCTCGAATTTCAAATTTCAATTTTTTTTAATTCTTGTACTAAACGTTAAATAAAGACTTTACTGGTTTTTATAGTACTACCTTTCGGCATCTTGTCTAATCAAGTGTGGGGAATGTAGTATGGATGCGAATTTTGAAACCTTGATTGCGAGTTATATTGCAGATAAAGTAGGAATTGCCGATCATTTTTTGAGTGATGATTTGTGTTATCATTTGAAAGCCAATTTGCTTGCTTTGAGTGACGACCAACAAATGATTACGGCTGGTGTTGGCAACGACGGAAAAATGGTTTTTGACGATTTGATAAGAAACGACAAGATTTATTGGCTAGACAAAGCCCACAACAACCGCCACGAAACGGAGTTTCTAGAAAAGATAGAAGCGTTTATTGTTTACCTAAACGAAAGTTGTTTTACCAACATAAAAAGCTATGAGTTTCATTACTCGCTGTATGAAATTGGGAGTTTTTACCGAGCGCATTTAGACCAATTTGAAGACGACAACAAACGCCAATTCTCGATGGTGAGTTACCTGAACCCACATTGGAAAACCCAAGATGGTGGCGAACTCTTTATACACCAAAAACCCAATAACCAAGCCATTGCACCGATGCAAGGCAAAACCGTTTTCTTTAAAAGCGACGAACTACAACACGAAGTTTTAGTTACCAATGAAAGAAGGTTTAGTGTTACTGGTTGGTTGAAGAGAGGTTAACCATTGACTAAATAATCATGAATAAAATCGTTTTCAGTTTCAAATTCTGAATCAAATTTCATAACAAATCTTGATGTTAGTCTATCAACGAAATTTACTATTTCTTCTTTTGTATTGAGGTTGTTTAGAAAATTTAATTCTTGATTTTCTTCAGAAAAATCTTCTTCAAAATAGATAATTATATCTTGCTTGAAAGAGTCTGCATAGCTTTGCTCAGGCAAATTTAAATAAGAATCTAGGGTTTTTATTTTTTGAACGAAAGTCATGATAATTGTTTACATAAAAATAGAAAAATTATAATTAAGTTTATAAAAATTTTATAAACATGATTAATGTAACATGTGCAATTATCTTTTTTGATAATAAAATTTTAGTAACTCAACGAAGTGAAAAAATGAAATTGCCATTAAAATGGGAATTCCCAGGAGGAAAGTTAGAGGATGGAGAGAGTGAAATAGATTGTATAAAAAGAGAAATAAAAGAAGAAATAAATATCGAAATTGAAATTTTAGAAAAAATATCAAATAGTATTTATGATTATGGAACTTTTAAAATCAATTTGATTCCATTTATCTCAAAATATGTATCTGGAGAAATCATTTTGTCCGAACATAAAGATTATAAACTACTTGATAAATCAGAATTATTAAATTTAGATTGGGCAGAAGCAGATCTTCCAATTGTTGAAGAATTTTTAAAACTTGAACTATGAACCAAGGATTATATGAAGAATTAGTCACGAAACTAATTAACTATAAATTAAACGAATTAGATAAAGATACTTTTCAAGTTAAGAAAACTTCAATTGACAAAGCCGAAGCGGCTCAATTATTATCTCAACATATTGGTAAAACCATAAAACAAGCTTTTAACTTAATTAAAGGCGAAGATATTCTTGAAACTCAAATTGCGATTGCCAATAAAATTATTCTTTTTTTAAAAGAAGAATTGAAAAAAGAAGAGTTTGAAGATGATTTAATTGAAACTGAAGGTAAAATTTTGAAAGCAGTTTTCACTAAAGTTGACAGTCATTTTACAGATTTAGATTTACACTTAAAAGAAATTACACCTTATACAAGATTAATTCATAGTGAACTTTTCACAGGTGGAAATTCTGGAACAACTTTAGAAAGTGAGTTACGAAAGGAAATTTTATCATCTGATGAAATAGATTTGCTAGTTTCATTTATAAAATGGAAAGGAATTAGAATTTTAGAACGTGAATTAAAAGAATTTACAGATAGAGGAGGAAAACTTAGAGTAATTACAACTACATATATTGGCGCAACAGATGCAAAAGCAGTAGAATTTTTATCTTCATTAAAAAACACAGAAGTTAAAGTTTCTTATAATACAGGAAATGAAAGGTTACATGCAAAAGCTTATTTGTTTCAAAGAAAAACAGGTTTTCACACCGGATATATTGGTTCTTCAAATTTTTCTCGTTCTGCATTAACAGATGGATTAGAATGGAATCTAAAAATAACAACCAAAGAAGTTGGCCATATTATAGATAAATTCAAGAAAACTTTTGAAGCTTATTGGCAAAATTCTGAGTTTGAATTATATGATAAAAATATTCATTCTGTAAAGTTAGTTGAAGCTTTAAAACAAGGAAAATTTTCTAAAGAATACACTTTTACAACATCTTATTTTGATTTAAAACCGTTTCATTATCAGAGTGAAATACTTGAAAAATTAGAAGTTGAAAGATCAGTTCATAATAGATATAGAAATCTTTTAGTTGCCGCAACAGGAACTGGAAAAACAGTTATTTCTGCTTTTGATTATAAAAATTTTAAAAATATTAATCAATCATCAAAGTTACTTTTTGTTGCTCATAGAAAAGAGATTTTACAACAAGCAAAAGCAACTTTTCAAGGAATTTTAAAAGACAATAATTTTGGGGATTTATGGGTTGATGGATTAGAACCAAATTCAAATGAATATGTTTTTGCTTCGGTTCAAACTTTAAATAATCGACTTAAAGAAATTAAACTTTCACCAGAATATTACGATTTTATAATTGTTGATGAAGTTCATCATATCACGGCATCAACATATAGACCTATAATAAATTACTTTAAACCTAAAGTTCTTTTGGGATTAACAGCAACTCCTGAAAGAATGGATGGAGAAGATATTTTAGAAGATTTCTGTAATCGTATTGCTGCTGAAATTAGACTTCCTGAAGCTTTAAATAAGAAATTATTAAGTCCGTTCCAATATTTTGGAATTACAGATAGTATTGATTTAATTAATGTTAAATGGGAAAAAGGAAAGTATGTTGCAAGTGAGTTGACAAGTTTATACACAAAAAACGATGTGAGAGTTGGACAAATAATTTCAAATCTTGAAAAATACACAAACGACCTAAATGATGTTAGAGCTATTGGATTTTGTGTTACAGTTGAGCATGCAGTTTTCATGACAGAAAAGTTCAATTTAGCAGGTTTAAAAGCGGAATGTTTGACAAGTAAAAATTCAACGGATAGAGAAAGAATTAGAGCTCAATTCAAGAAAAAAGAATTCAATTATTTGTTTGTAGTTGATATTTTTAATGAAGGCGTAGATATTCCAGAAATTGATACCGTTTTATTTTTAAGACCTACAGAAAGTTTAACAATTTTTCTTCAACAATTAGGTCGTGGATTGCGTTTGGCAGAAGGAAAAGATTGTTTGACGGTTTTAGATTTTGTCGGAAATTCAAGACCTGAATACGATTTTGAAAGTAAATTTAGAGCATTAATAGGAAAAACTACTACATCAGTTCAAAAAGAAATTGAAGATGATTTTCCTCATTTACCTTTAGGATGTTCAATTATTTTAGAAAAGAAAGCAAAAGAAACTATTCTTGAAAATATCAAAAAAGCAACATCTTTAAATATAAATCAACTGATAGCAAAGATTAGAAATTTTCAACATCAAACAACATTGCCATTAACTTTAGAGAATTTTATTAGTTTAAATAACTTATCAATTGAAACAATTTATAAAAAAGATAGTTGGTCAAGATTATGCCAAAAAGCTGGAGTTATTGATGATTTTGAACCAATTAATGAAAAGCAAATTTATTCAGCCATTGGTAAAAAGTGGTTGTCCACAAATTCTACAAGTTATTTCAATTTCATTTTAAAAATTGCAAAATCTGATTTTAATATTCAAATCAAAGATTTTAATGAAAATGAAAAAACTATGCTATTAATGTTGCATTATGATGTTTGGCAAAACGCAGGCGGTTTTGATTCATTAGAGAAAAGTATAAAACAAATAGGAAAAAATAAAATTCTTGTTAATGAAATCATTGAGATATTAGAAATTTTAATTGACAAAATTGGATTTAAAGAAATTGACATTAAACTTCCATACGAACAACCATTAAAGTTACATGCACGCTATACAAGAGATCAAATCTTAGTCGCTTTTGGACTAAGTACATTTGATAAAAAATCTTCAAATAGAGAAGGAGCTGCCGAAAATAAAAAGTTAAATACAGAAATACTTTTTATAAATTTAATTAAGTCAGAGGAAAATTTCTCACCAACCACAATGTATGATGATTATGCTATAAGTGAAACCTTATTTCACTGGCAATCACATAATGCATATGGTCCTGAAACAGGCAAAGGATTATCATATATAAATCATGGTGAGTTAAATAAAAAGATATTATTATTTGTTCGAGAAAAAGCAAATGATGAAAATGGCAATACTATTGGTTATGTTTTTATTGGAGAAGCAAATTTTAGAGAAACAGAAGGTTCAAAACCAATGAGTATTAAATGGGAACTTAATGAACCAATGCCTAATTATTTGTGGAAAGAATCTGCAAAAATGTCAATAGGTTAAAACAAAAAAACCTCCAACTTTCATTAGAGGTATTTAAAAAGCTAGTGTTTTCCACCTCGTCCTTCGGACACACCACCAAAGGAGGAGAATGTTGAGGAAGTATTTTTTATTGGTATTGTATATAAATCGGTTTTGGTGTGAATTGTAGTAATTCTTGTGGTGTGTACATTGTGGCGTTGCCTTCGTTGTCGTTTTTGTAGAAGAGTTTGAAGCCCGTGAATTGCACAGGTTCTGGGTAGATGGTTCGCATCCAAGTGGCTTTTTTTAGTTCTTTGCTGCCAAAGCCGTCCATGTCAATTACTACTTGTACTTGCGCGGTTGGTTTTATTTGGTCGTAGTCGGTAATCATTTTTTTGGTAAAACGGTGTACTACCAATACTTTTGGTGGTAGGTTGTTTTCTGTAACCAAAGTAGTAAGAAAATCTATAGCATCATTGATATCGGTTGCCGACATGGTTCCAATTTTGGCACCAGGAACTTCGCCACCTTTCATAGAAAATTCGGGATCAATGCCTAAGTGAACGTTGGGAAGTTTTAAATAATCGGTTAGTGTTGCAATTTCTTCTTTCACAGTGCTGTGTCCCACTTGAACGTCTAGAAAAACTAAGGCGTCAATTTCTTTTGCCCAAGCCATCACGGTATCAATTTGTTTGAAAGGCATTCTTAGTCGGTAGTTGCTACCGCTACCATTTTTGCCTTGAGCGGTAACAGCAATATAATGCAACGCAGGTACAGTTTCTACAGTAGAATCGGCTGCTTTCCAAAGCGCTAC
>CANGUP010000078.1 GCA_947457105.1 Flavobacteriaceae bacterium | reverse complement strand
TAGAAATTGTTTTTTCTGAAGTAATAAAATTGGTATCACTCAGAAGTTGATTATCTAACAGATTAGATAAATCACTTAAAAAAGTTTCTTTCCTTATTTTGTCTTTTTTATTGTGGATTTTTTTACAATTTAATTTATGTAACTCATTAAAAATTTGACTAGTTTTTGAAATATAATAGTTGTCTTTATTAAGTTTATTTGTAAAAGAATTTGTTGCAATTTCATAATCATTAGTATTTAAGCTATAACTAGCTTGATGATTAAAATTTTTATATAACTCTAATTCATTAATAATATTACTCTCATTTGCAGCATAATACATTTTAACTTTTAAAAAATCTTTATGTCTTTGGATAGAAGTTTCTGCGCTATACTTTAGAAAAAGATAATTAAATGGTTGTGCAATTATTATTGCTAAAAGTAGCATAAACCCTAATCGTAACCCTGTAGAAGAATTAAAAAAATTTGAATCAAAAGAATCGGTTCGATTTCTATTTCTTTTATTTGATACAGGTAGTAATTTAGGTGAAATAGTATGCAATAAAAATAAATAGATATTTGCAACTATTAATCCCCAAATTATACCCATTGGCACACTAATCCATCTTGCTCCTTCAAACAAGTTATAGGTAAACAAAGTGGCACTCCAAAAACACACAAAAAAGATTAGTAGTACAAAAAAACCAATTGAAGCAAATCGAACCTGTATTGGTTTAATACATTTTTTTACAATAAATCCATCTTCGCCAGAGCAAGTGCACAAAAAAAGCCTTATGTCATCAGCTATTTTGCTCATTCTTGTTTATAGTCTTTATGTAAGTGTCTAGATTTTCATCAATCTTCTTCATTTCACGTTCTTTATATTTTTGAACGGCATAATCAGTAAGTTCTTTTTGAATATTTGTAACCATCATTTTTTCATAAATCAACTTTTCCGCTTCATGATTTACTACTAAATGTTTTTCTACACCTTGTTTATCTTTGTAATAATCATATTTTACTTCTATACCATTTTCTGCTTTAATCAATTCATCTCTATTTTCTGTCAAATAATCATATGTAGATTTAGTCAACATTAATTTAAAGAATATGGGAGTTAATTCTATTGCCATAAAAAGGAGTGTAATAAAAAATGAAATCCAAGGAAAATCACCAACTTTATCCACACAAACTTCATCTGCAAGTTTAATTCTTTCAACTAAACCATCAAGTCCATCAGAAACTTGTTTGTTTTGACTTAATTTTTCATCGAGTTCTTTATAAATTGCTTTCCTTTTAATATCAATTTCATCAATTTTAGACTTATTAGAACTAGTATAACTATCCAATTCATTTTTAAGCCTTTCTCTTTCATTTTTTAGTGCAGTTGCTACAGGACCTTCTCCTTTTATTCTACCACCTTGACCTGAAGATGTTTCAATATTATATAAAGAATCTTTCGTACTTATTTTATCTAAATAATCGTCAATTCTTTTCTGAAAAATAATATTATCTTTTTCTAAATCTTTAATTCTATCTTCAAAATTTTTTCTTGTTCGAATTTCATAATCCTTTTGCAAAACCATTTGTTTTTCATATAGTTTTGAATTAATTTCTGATTGAAACATTCTAATTTCTACAGGTTTAGAAATAGTCAAAGCTATAATCATTCCCATAATTATTCTTGGAATTGCTCCAATTAATTCATCCTTGGTAATTTTTTCTGTACCATCCCCTTTCCCAGTACTAGTAACAATAAATCTATCAATATTGAAAATTATTAATCCCCAAATTATACCAAAAATAATAGATAAAATAGTTGTATTTATTAATTTCCAATTAATAACATTAATAATTACTTTTTTACCTTTTATTAATTTTTCTATTACATATATATAATTTTCTGCTTCAATCGCTGAACCTTTTGGAGAAAAAATTGTAAAAAAAGCATAACCTCCAGCTAAAGCTGCTATAGCCCCAGTGGCAAAAACAATCCCTCCCAAACACATGTATTTTATTTGATCAGAGTATGTTGCACGTTCTAAAAGATATCTATCTCCACCAGCGCATTTCCATAAAAATCGCATTATTTTTCCAGATTTAGGTAATTCGTAATAATCTCGTGTCATATAAATTCGTTTTGGTTAAATGAATTAGTTCTTATTTTTATTTTTTTTGTTCTGATTATTGGTTGTTTAATATTACTGTAGATTTTTGGATGGGCTAGTTTTGGCAATTTTTGTTCAACTAATTTTACAGTAAGGTTTGAAATTGCAGTTTCAAAAGTATCCGTATTTAATGCAAGTTTTGGCTCAAATTGAATTCGATAAACCTTTTTTTGGAAGAAACCATATACGAGTAAATCGAACTCATTTTCAAAATTTTTAATATTGAAAATTTTAATTTTTTTCTCAAGAGTTATGTGTTTTCCAAATCGATAATAAATAGCATTTCTAAACCTGTAATTTATTACGATGAAACTTGTTTCAAAAAGATGTTCTTTATCATAATTCAAATACAACAGCTCAACCTCTCTTCTTTTTCGGAATAGAATAATTAGAAATCGAGAAATTACCACTTGAAGAAAGCGTAATTTTTCAAGAAGGTATTTGAGATACTGTGAGAACAAATTACTTATTTTTTTGTTATTTTATCGATATCTGGTTGAAATATAAAACTGCCAAGAATAACTTTGATTACCACTCAAATTTTCTGTACCAATATACGGAATAACTCCAGGAGCAGATGCCCTAAAGTCATATTCGCCAGGATATAATGAAATGTTTTTTGTTTCATGTGGACTGAAATAAAACAGTTCGGTGTTCATTTTTAAAGTTAAGGTCTTAGTTGTATTGTTGTAAATTTTTACCTCTGGTTTATAATTTGATGATTGTCCATCTGGAGTAAAAACACTTTCACTGCTTTTTGCTACTAATTTACCAACTTTCACAAAAGATTTTTTAACAAAACCCTCCTTGTCAGTAGTTATATCTATGACGTTATAATAATCATTTTCAGTTTCAAGAGAAACAATAAATATTTGCGTTCTAGGTTTTAAAGATTTTAAAATTGTTCCATAACCAGACGCATCGCTTCTCAGATTAACTTGCTTGGTAATAGTGCCCAAATAGGATTGGCTGAAGGTTAAATTAGATACTAAAACAAAAAAGAATAACAGTAGTTTTTTTTTCATAATCAAATTTTATATTCAATTTTAGATAACAAGATTTTAAAAACAAAGAGTGAACATTTTTTTTTATATCCTACAATGAAATTGATACAAAATAATGCAACAAAATGCGTTTTTTATATTTAGTGTAAAACTATAACCTTTAAAAAAAGTTTCTTTACGGTTTTCCTCATTTTTCGAATTTGTCTTGTCCTGAAATAGGTGGCTCTTTTTTTCATCATTTCATTCCCCAATCACTTTCAATTTCTTCAACCACATGAAGCATTGTTTCAAAAAGAAGTTCTTGTCGTTTCAAAGTGTTGTTGATTAACTGCCCTATATAAGGGTAAAAGTCATATTTATTCAGAGAATCTATTTCCTCATGATAAATGTTTTTTAATTCAGTGACTAACCAGCTTAATGCTGAAGCGTGTTCAGAATATACTACTATATCACCTTCGTGAAAATTTCTTTGAGCATCATTTGTAATAATTAGGTTTGCTCCACCAAAATGCGGGAAGTTACTTGGAAATTGGCCAGCATTGATTTTGGTTTTTAGTTCTTTTATTTTCATATTAATTATTTGAATGTTGACCAAATTCAAGAGTATATTTTATAATCAATGTTAATTCTTCTAAATAAGTTTTAAAATTATCAGATACTCGACCTAAACTTTTTCCGCGGTGCGTAATATTATTTCTAATTTGATAATAGAATTTTATTATCTTCTTAAAATCTTTTTGTTCAATACTATCTTTAAAACTGAAAATAACTTTTTCACCCTTCGACGTGCTTTTTCTCTCAGTAGAATAAACTTCTCTTTGCTCACATTGAACTTTTTCATCCAATTCATCATAGAGTTTTAAAATTGCAGCTTGAATAAAACTGTTGTCTGCTAAAACAGCTGACACTTGATTAGAACCAGATTGAAATGAAGTCATCAGAAACGCTAATCTCTCGAGCATGCTGTATGCTAATAAGAATTTCATTTGAACAAAAATCATTTCAGCAAAAAAATCCCTATCAGCCCATTTTAAATTTACCCCATAATTCATTTTCTTATTGTCAAATTCTTGTTTGGTGATTACTTCCAGTCCAATATGGAAATAGGGGTCGTTCCAACCTATTATATTATCTGGGTCTCCCTGAAAATGTTTATCAATTCCTATTTTATCTCTAGCAACTAAGGCGTTCATGTTTTCAATTACCTCCCATTTGTACAAATTTCGGGGTTCTTTGTTACTGATTTTAAAATATGCCTCTAATGCCTTTTCAGATTTGAAGTTAATTTTATAACCATTTAAATCATGGAAATTCTTGTCTGAAATAATAAAAGATAATCCATCCCGAAGAAATTGATGATATTTGTCAATAGACTTATTTTTAGATGATTCAACAAGGTCCTCAATAACATGGTATGCAATCTGATTCGGTTTAAAAATACCATATGCGAAAAAAGGCAAATCAATGTTTTCTGGCAGGAAAACTCGCTTTTCAATCAGCTTATTGATTTCTTTTTTAGTTTCTGAAATTTCAACAATTTTGGTTATTAATTGTTGCTTGTTAAATCTTGAAATATCTTCTTTGTCATCAAATTTTAAAATAATATCTCGAAGAATATAATCTGACATATAAGCAAGATTCTCCAAATTAGTACTTTTTAACATAATTTATTTAATTAAAAATCTACATTAAACCTCTTCCCCCTGCAACGCCTCTCTCAAAACCTGTTGCAACAACATCTCATTATACCCTTGACTTTCTTTTATACTTTGCTCTAAACCATCACAAAACGACATTAACTCCTCCAACTGGGTAACAATTTGCTGTTGCTCGTGAATTGGTGGCAGTGGGATTGGTAGTTGTGATAATTGTTTTTGATTTATCTTAGGCATCTTGACTCTATTATCAAATTTGTCAACTTCATCTAAAAAGAATTGAGAAAGCATGCAATTAAGCAAGAAATCAATGTTAATCAAAGGTTCAAGGGGATACATATCAGCACTACATAAACCTTCAAAATCTACTTTTACAATTTTGTTCAATTTTGGACGTACTTTGGAGTAAAGTAATTGACCTGGATAAAAATAATGTTTTGCACTAATTAACTCATCTTCCTCAACTGTTTGATACTCTAATAATTTTCCAGTACCTTTTTCAATATGATTTGGTGCTATATGTGGTAGCTTTAGAAAATTGTCTGGATTAACTAAATTTGATTTAATTTCACAAATATCCTCAAACCTACACCAAGCCCAATGTTCTGGAATATCAAAAGGAATTTCATCTTCCGATATAGGTGCTAATTCTTTTTCCTTTTTGAGTTTTTTTTCTTTTATAAGTTGTGCTTTCTCGGCTTTTATTTTTGTTAGAAGTTGTTTTCCTGTTTCCTTAGTATTGGTGCTTTTTATTAAATTTCCTTGCATTGCTTCACGCAAAAAAGCCTGACGTAATTGTTTTATTAGGTCAAGTTGGTGGGTGAGTTCAACATTCAATTCAACTTTTGAATCTTGCATATTTACAAATTGAACTTTGGTATTAATTTGTTTGTTAATCGCAAAATAGGGAAGTTTATAATTACCAAATGCTTTCATACCGATTGCCTCTTTTGAAGTTCCAGCTTTGGTGCTATTAACAATATCATTTTTAAATTCATTAAAAATCATGTGATAAAACTTCAAATCTATTGGAAGTTTTATAGGGTCTTTCGCAGTAATAATAAAACACAAGTCACTTGATATAAATTTACCATTAACATAATGTGTTCTTCCTAATGAACCAGAAGCAGCTGCTGCAAATACTAATGCTTCACAGTCATGCGTATATTCGTTATGTGTTTTCCATTCAGAAGATGCAGTAATAAAGTCAAATTCACCTTCGGTACATTTTGAACTTTGTAATATTCCTTTTTCAAAGTGAAATAAATCATCAATCCTCATTAAACTCATTTCACAGCATTTTTTAATTGTTCTAATAAACTATTGCTTTTATCAAAAGAGTTATGCAATAAATCCATCAATTCTATACTATTGTATTCATGTGTTTCATCTTGTTTGGTTGGATTTTTTATATCTAAATCATAGTTGCGGTCTATGATGGTTTGTATAGGTACTTTCCATGCAATATCACTTTCCTTTCGGTCTGTCCACCATGTTTTAATAGGGTCAAACTCTTTAGCTTGTATCGGTTTGGTTTTATTGTAAGCCTTTTGTCCTTCGGGTAATTTATGTTCGTAATACCAAACTTCCTTGGTAGGCGTTCCTTTGGTAAAAAACAATAAATTAGTGGCTACCGTTGCATACGGTTGAAACACGGAGTTAGGCAAACGAATAATAGTGTGTAGGTTACAATCTTCCAATAGTTTTTGTCGTACTCGTTGTTTTACACCATCGCCAGTAAGCGAACCATCAGGCAAAACTATTCCTGCACGACCTCCTTGTTTTAACAAGTGTATCATTAAAATCAGGAACAAATCGGCACTTTCTTTGGTTCTAAAGTTTTGAGGAAAGTTGTTTTCGTTATTATTGGCTACAATCCCTCCAAATGGTGGGTTGGCTAAAATAGCGTTAACACGATGTTTCTCTGTAAAGTTGCTCAACGGTTGGTCTAAAGCATCCCCAAAACGAATATTAGGCACTTCCATATCGTGCAAAATCAAGTTAGTTGTTGCTAACAAATAAGGCAATGGTTTGTATTCCCAACCTATAATGTTTTCACCAATACTTTGGCGCTCTTCAACACTATTGGCTTGCAATTTTAAATGTTCAATTGCACAAGTCAAATAACCTCCTGTTCCACACGCAGGGTCTAATATTTTTTCGCCTAATTGTGGGTTAATCATTTCGGTAATAAACGAAGTAATGGCACGTGGTGTATAAAACTCACCACTTTTACCAGCACTTTGTAAACCTTTTAAAATGCTTTCGTACAGTTCGCCAAATGCGTGACGGTCTTTGGCTACGTTGAAGTCCATTTCATTGAGTTTGTTCAACACTTTACGAATGTTGATGCCGCTTTTCATGTAGTTGTTGTTGCCTTCAAAGACTTCACGAACAATAAGCGCGCGTCGGTTGCCGGTGCTAACATCTATATTGCGCAAGGCGGGAAACAATTGTCGGTCGACAAATTCTAATAGTTCATCACCCGTCATGCCTTCGTCGTCGCCTGCCCAGTTGCCTTTGGCTTTGACCCAATGAAATAAGTCAGGAATTGGTGAAGTGTAATTATCATCCAGTAATTCGAGTTCTTTGTCTTTATCGGAGAATATTTTGAGGAACAACATCCAGCCTAGTTGTTCAATGCGTTGGGCATCACCGTTGAGTCCGGTGTCTTGCCACATGATGGTTTGTATGCTTTTTAGTATAGAGGAGATATTGGACATAATTATTCTTCGGTTTCTATTTCTGTTTCAAATTCAAAATCTTCTTCAACTATTTCTTCCTCTTGACTAACATATTCGTCTTCATTGAAAGTTTCAAATTGAGTTTTGGATTGTATTTCTGCTACTATTTCTTTCCCTCTAAGTTCTAAAAACTTTTGAAGATTATTTTCTAAAATAGCATCATAAGCTTCTTCAGTGATAAAGTGTGTTTGTAAATGCTCTTTGATAAAAGTGTTTTGAGCAGAATATTCCTTCATGTAATCCGAAGGATATTTATTGGATATTTCTCTATTCAATCTGGAAGTAATCAACACAAAATTTAATAAAGAATTGATGCCATTAGCATCCGTTCCAAATTGCTCTCTTAGTGAATAGGGAAAGAAATGATGATTTTCTTTACTGTTTGATTTGGAAAGATTGCTTCGGTCTAAAGGCACTGTATTTCCATTATCAAAATCTTTAGGTGTTCGTAAGGACATTAAACACATAACCCCATTTTTAATAACCGAATTATTTTGCATTCTCACACGAGTTATATCTTTCAAACTTATTAGCACTTTGAAAGTTCTAGGTACATCTATATTATTAACTAATCCATTAATCCATTCTGCATCCTCTTTCATTTTTGACAAACTTGAGCTTGAATAATGTTGTGAAAAGGTAGCAGTCCAAAACCAATCTTCAATAAACTTCTTATGCTTAGCTTGAACAGAGCTTGATTGCGATTTATAAAAATAATATTGCAATACGGGTATAAATGAATGATAAGGTAAAAAGGAAGAAAAACTTACACCATAAGACCTAACATAGTCAATTGCTTTCTTAATACAATCTGAAGTTACATTCCATTTTTGGATGCAAGCTTCAGACGTTAGTTTCAATTGATTTTGATTAGTAGCATCATCAAAAATATTAAGAGCTAAAGATTGAGTAAATACTTCATTTTCAACACCACCAAAATTTTTAACAGCATCCTCAGAGTTGAACTTATTTATTTTTTCTCTTAAATCAAAGTCAGGACTCCAAGTACTAGCATGAACCAAATCAAAAAGCGATAATCTTTTACCACCTTGATTAATTCTTTCAAAAATATCAACTACTTCCTCAAGATTCATTTTCATTGTTTTAATGATTGAAATAGGATAATCACTAAAAGTTTGCTCACAATCTCTCCAAACTTGTAATAAATTGGTTTGATGTTCCAAATCATACATAACATAGTCCTTCAATACATTGCCATATTCAGCTGTATCAAACAATTTGTAAGCAGGAATATTATGTTTTTCCGTCTTTAGTCTTGGTATCTGAAAAACGCCTTTTTCAACATTAAAACAAATAGTAGAATAATCAGTATTATTCAGCGTTTTTCCTTTTAAAGCCACATACAGTGATGTAATTCTTTGTTGTCCATCAAGAATAAAGCTATATTCATTAGAATAAGGATTTTTAGGAAGATTAAGTCCTTCTATTTCTCGTGTAAAGTTTGTATATTCCTCTTTGGATGCTGTCCAAATAAAGAAAGAGCCAATAGGATATTGCTTGTAAATACTGTTTAATAGATGAACGATTTTAGTTCTTTCCCAAACATACCCTCTTTGAAATTTAGGGATTTTCATGTTTCCATTCTCTAACTCATCAAAAACTCTCTTTAAGTTCCAATTGTTTATTATGTCTATCTTTTTTTCCATTATTTAGTAGTTTTTTTTAATGCACTTTTTATTTTTCCTGAATTTTCTTCATCAAAATGATTCATAATATCAAAAGGGTCTGTTTCTTCTGCTTCCCATTTTCCTTTTTTAAATTTAAAAGTATAGGTAAATGTTTCATGAAAATCGGAAGTATTATTGATAACAATTTCCAAAAGGTCTTTTGCTTTAAACTTCAACGGAACATCAAAAGCATCAGGTTCATTTAAACGATTTAAAAGTGTAGCTTGGTTTTCTTCAAAACTTAAATCCCTCATGCTTGTAGGCATCATTGGCATACCCATACAATCGAAATTTTTAACTTTATTGAAACTATATAATATCCAATAATGTTTAAGATTTTCAACTGAACCATTTATACAAGTGCAAAACTTGATTTTATCGGATACAATACACATTTATGCTTGTTTATATAATTCGGTTTCTAGTTCTTTTACTGCATCCATATAATGTTGCTTATCCCCAAAATGACTTATGATTTCAATTGGAGAACCATATTCATCAAAAGGTTTTACACGTAACACTTCAATACTTTCAATATTTTCAACACCTTCATCGGCATATTTATCTAATAAGGTTTCTAATACTTTTCGTGCTTGTTCACCATACTTGGTAAAATAATTACGTTTCTTAACGTTATTAGCTCTTTCTTTTCTAGTTAGTGGCGGTTGGTCAAAGGCAACATGACAAATCAAATCAAATAAATCTACTTGTTTATCTACTGCTTCATAAAGAGCTTCCACCATCACACCTTGTTCTTGCAATTCCTTGATGATGGCTTCTTTTTTGTCTGCATGATTCCAAGTCAAAAGAAAATCTTGCAAAGAAGCGTATTGCCCTTTGATAATTTCTTTTGTATGGTCTTTTAAACTTATGGTTATTGGTTTCCCATTAGAATCAAAAAACAATTCTCTGGTTACTAAAACAGAAACATCTACACCGTTGATATACTGTTTCGGTCTTTTGATATATGCTGTTGGTGGCTCTTCAAATGTACTTCTAATTACAGGTTTTACTATAGTGATTTCAGTACCTGTAACTTCGTCAATAATTGGCGTTTCATCTTCGTCTTCTTCTTCCTCAATTCCCTCTAAATCAATATCTTCAGTAATTGGTTTTACTCGCAACGGGTCACCATCAAATGCTGGGTCGGCAAAATTATCTGTAGCATTTCTAAAATCTAAAATGGTAAAATAGAGTTTGTCAAATTCTTCATTTATTCGGGTTCCTCGACCTACAATTTGCTTGAACTTGGTCATGGAATTAATATTGGCATCCAATACAATTACCTTGCATGTTTGAGCATCAACACCAGTTGTCATTAATTCAGAAGTGGTAGCAATAACAGGATATTTTTCTTCTGGATTAATAAAGTTATCTAATTCTCGTTTGCCTTCGTCATTATCACCTGTAATTTGCATTACATATTTATAGTTTTCAGCAACCAAATCAGCATTGCGCCTTGAAATGGCATTACGCATCCGTTCAGCGTGGTCAATATCAACGCAGAAAATAATAGTTTTTGCAAAACGGTCAAGTCCTTTTAGGTATTCCGTTACTTTTTGAGCAATAATATCTGTTCTTTCATCAATTACCAGTTTTCTATCAAAATCTTTCCGGTTGTAGATGCGGTCTTCAATCTCAACTCCATCTTTATCTGTTTTCCCTTGTTGTGGGCGATACCCTTCAGAATCTACATTCAAAGCCACACGAATCACTTTGTACGGAGCTAGAAATCCATCATCTATTCCTTGTTTTAAAGAATATGTGTAAACAGGTTCTCCAAAATATTCGGTGTTACTTGTTTCTTTGGTTTCTCTTGGAGTAGCAGTTAAACCAATATGAGTTGCGTTGTTGAAATAAGTTAGTATATCTCTCCAAGCACTTTCTTCATTGGCACTACCACGATGGCACTCATCAATAACAATTAAATCAAAAAAGTCAGGAGAAAATTGTTTGTAAGCATTGGCTTCTTCATCAGTTCCAGTTAAACCTTGATATAGAGCCAAGTATATTTCATAACTCTTGTCAATCATTCGGTGCTTAACTACCGTCATTTTATCTTTGAAATGTTTGAAATCACCTCTTTTGGTTTGGTCAATCAAAGCATTTCTATCGGCAAGGAAAAGGATTCTTTTTTTAGCTCCACTTTTCCAAAGTCTATGAATAATCTGAAAAGCAGTATAGGTTTTACCTGTGCCCGTTGCCATTACCAAAATGATTCGATTTTGGCCATTTGCAATAGCCTCCACAGTTCTATTTACGGCAATTTGTTGGTAGTATCTAGGTTTACGCCCTGAACCATCTGAAAAGTATTTTTGTAAGGCGATTTTTTCTCCATTTGGAGTAACAATACCTTTATATTGTTTGTATTTATCCCACAAAGCCTCAGGAGAAGGAAATTCATCTATGGTTAGTTCGGTTTCAATTGTAGAATCTGTTACGGTTCTATCGTGAAAAAGAAAGCCATCCCCATTACTACTAAAAACACATGGAATGTCTAAGGTAATTGCATATCCTAAAGCTTGTTGAATTCCAGCTCTTAAGGAATGTTTATTGTCTTTTGCTTCAATAACTGCAATTGGGTTGTCTTGATAATACAATATATAATCAGCTCGTTTTCTTTCTCCACGTGCTGTTAATTTGCCTCTAACGTAAATTTTACCATCCGTAAAGAAAACTTCTTCCAAAATTTGCTTGTGCAAATCCCATCCTGCTTTTTGAAGTGCAGGAGTAATAAATTTTGTACAAATGTCGCGTTCTGATAAGCTTTTTTTATTTTGCATAGAATTTCAAAAATACAATGAATTATTTAAGAGGATTGCCCTTCAAATATAAAAAGTTAAAAATAGGATTTTTATTTTAGTAACACCTGATTATTTCTTCTTCGTCAGGAATACTTTTAACTAGCAAATTACAACAATCACATTGACAAATACGGTCAAAAAAAAACATTATTTAGAATAAAAATTATTCTAAATAATACTTCACTTTTGGAGCACTTTGGTAACCAAAACCTAGATAGAAATCTAGAGGTTTTTCCTTGTTTAAAAGCTGTAAATCAGATATATAAAAGTTGGAAATGACGCCCTCTTTTCTGCACTTTTTAAAAATCACTCACAACTAAAAGTCGATAAATAATCCTACTTACTGGCTTTCTTAGTTTTATGTATCTTCTTGATATATTATTTCTATCGCAATACCTACTAAATTTACAAGTTAGACAGCTAAGCTCTAGCATTTACTTAGCTTCATCTTTCTTCAATAATTCCATCGATCTTTTATAATTGCTTACTGTTTGCTTGGCAAGTAGTGCTATAAACTCTAATATTTTTTCAATTTCTTCATCGGTCAGTTCAGGCTGCTTTTTTCTTAATATCTTTTTATATTTTTCCATTGATATCATATGTTCTATTTTTCTTTTGAATTTCGTTAAGGAGGATGGAAGCACTAAGAGAAGTTTTTGACAATAAATCTCTACATACTTCTTTTGACAGAGGCCGGTAGAATCCAGCTATAGCTTAAAAAAAGAAAAGACCATTTTTAATCATTATTATAGCTCTTTCCATAATAGTTTCATAATTACTTATGTTAATGTTCTCTAATTACTTACGACTACTTACATGAAAATAGCTTTAACCAGAAACGAACAGCAATCACCTTGACAATTATGATTAAAACAATATCATTTATGATATAAATTATTATAAATAAATACTGCTTTTACTGAACACTGTCGTACCAAAAAAAATGGTCCTACGCTCCTACTCATAATCAAAAATAGCTCAAAAATTCCAAAAAAAAGACCCAATGCAGGATAAAGGTTGATAATCGTAGAATATCGATTTTAAACGCCTATCCACAATCCTATTATCATAAGTCTTTTACCATGTTTTCGTCGTAAAAATAAATGCAGTCTTTCTCCATATCATACGCAAAGAAAACGTCTTTAATTCGTCTCAAGGAACGAGAGTCCTTTTCACCGGGAAAACGCTTATATAAATCCATAAAGACACGCCTTTTAAAACCCAATGCCCTCGCGGCTTCAGCGTCAATAACAAAAACAGCTTTTGCAATTAATTTAACGATGAATTTATAGTTGGTTTTTAATGCTTTATTATGAAAATTAAATTCCGCATTTTCATCGAGGTCTTTTAGATAATGATATCGGCTTTTACACCTTGAATCACAGAACATTTTT
>CANGUP010000077.1 GCA_947457105.1 Flavobacteriaceae bacterium | reverse complement strand
TATAAACCATGCGATTCATACATACTATGGGGCATTAATCCAAATTTCTCTGGGCTATTCCCCTGTAAAAGGTAGATTGCATACGCGTTACGCACCCGTGCGCCGGTCTCATTACCCGAAAGTAACTACCCCTCGACTTGCATGTGTTAGGCCTGCCGCTAGCGTTCATCCTGAGCCAGGATCAAACTCTTCATCGTATATTTTAATATTGTCGATAAGTCAACTCTATCTATTTCCGATTTGCCTTACTTTCTTTTTCTTTGTCTTATCTTTTGGATAAGACGGCTGTCAATTCAATATGTCTATGAACGTGTCATTCTTTTTTTGTGTCGCTATTCTCTCGTTTAGCGGGTGCAAAAGTACATCTTTTTTCTTAACTCACAAGTAAATCGAAAAAAAATATTTTTTTCTTTTTTCCCTTGCTCATTCTTTCAAAAAAACTTCATCGTTTTGCGGAGGGCAAAGGTAAAACCTTTATCTATTCCATGCAAATCTTTTTTAAAGTTTTTTTCAGTATTTATTAAAGAACGTCTGCCTTATTGCGGGTGCAAAAGTACTCATCTTTTTGAATCTCGCAAACTTATTTAAACCCTTTTTTGAAAGTTTTTTTTAATACACTGGTTTTATGGTTGTTGTTAATGAAAGTTTTTTTTGTCTTTAAAGAAAATAGCTGAATTACATAAAAAAACATCTTTCGAAATACTACATCTAATCAATACAAATAAAACCTAGCCCTAATTGAAGCAGTTACCTTGTATAGCAAAAAGCAGGAATATCAACAACAAGAAAGCGCTGATGGTTCGCTTCTAATTAATCAAAACGAATGGTTTTGGCAGGAGATATTTTAGTAATTAAGTAGGAAGGGATTAATAAAACCAACAAACAGACAAGGACTGTACCTATATTAAGAGCAAGGATATAGAGTATATTAATTTCTACAGGCGCTACATTTACATAGTAACTTTCTGGATTGAGTTTAATTATTTCAAATTTCTTCTGAATAAGTAATAATCCTATCCCTATAGTATTACCCCAAAACAAGCCTCTTAGTATTAGGTATAACGAATTGTATAGAAATATTTTTCTTATTGACCAATTATCTGAACCAAGTGATTTTAGGATTCCTATCATTTGAGTTCTTTCTAATATCAAGACAAGTAATGCTACTACCATATTAATAGTAGAAACAATTATCATTATTATTAGAATAACAATAATATTAAAATCGAAGAGTTTTAGCCAGTCAAAAATGTAGTAATATTTTTCTACAATAGTTTGTGCATTTAGTGTTGAAGGGATTTCTTTGTAAACTTGCTTGCCTTTTTCGTCTATTTTGGTGAAATCATCTACAAAAATCTCAAACAAACCCACTTGATTTGAGTTCCATTTATTTAGTCGTTGAATGTGACGGATATCTCCGATAATAAAAGCAGCATCAAATTCTTGAAAGCCGGAATTATAAATGCCTACAATTTTAAATCTTCTACTTTTTGGCAACTTACTATCTCCTTCGTTTAGAAAAAAAGTATTGAAACTATCGTTTAATTTCAATTTTAATCTGTTGGCTAAATATTGAGAAATTAAAACTTCTTCGTTTAAATTACTTTTTAGTTTGGGCAATCGCCCATCAATTAGGTATTCCTCAAGGTATTCCCATTTGTAATCTTTACCAACTCCTTTGAAAGTTATTCCTTCGAAATCGGTTTCGGTTCTTATTATTCCTAACTTGGTTGCAACTGCTTGAATATGATTTATACCTTCAACTGCATTGAACTTTGGATAAAACTTTTGGTTTGTAGAAACTGGCCCTATACTCCCATCGGATTCATTTCCGTTAAAATTAGAGATTATTATGTGTCCGTTAAATGCTGAGACTTTTTGGCGTATTTTTTGTTGTAAACCTATTCCAGTCGCTATTGAAACAATCATCATAACAATACCAATTGCAATAGCAGCTATGGCAATTTTTATTATTGGAGCAGAAATACTACTTTTATGGTCTTTAGCAGTAATTAGTCTTTTTGCAATGAAATGTTCTAAATTCAAAAGATTGGTGTTTGTTGCAAATATAATTAAAGTAGCAAAGTTTAAAAGATAAAAGTTTATGAAATATATTATTAATACATTTTTAATAGGAATAATTTTCTTGTTCATTTCAACATCTTGTGGAATTAACAACAAAATATTTGTCTCATCATCATCAAAGACAAATGAAGTATCTACAAATAGTAATAAAATTGTTGAAGCTATTAAAACTGGAGCAGACAACTTTAATGTTTATTTTCCTTTATTAAAGAACAAAAAAGTTGGTGTTGTCACTAATCAAACTGGAATAGTTTCAAAACTGAAAATTAATGCTACTGGAGACCCTAAAAACACAACTATTACACCAATTAAAGAAAGTTTAGTAGATTTTTTAATAGAAGAAAATATAAATGTTCAAAAAATATTCGCTCCTGAGCATGGATTTCGTGGCACAGCAGATGCAGGTGAGCATATAGTTGACGGAAAAGACACCAAAACAGGTTTGCCAATAATTTCACTTTATGGAAATAACAAAAAACCAAAACCTGAACAATTAATCGGAATTGATGTAATGATTTTTGACTTACAAGACGTAGGAGCACGATTTTACACCTATATTTCTTCTCTACATTATATAATGGAAGCTTGTGCTGAAAACAATATAGAATTAATGATTTTAGACCGACCAAATCCTAATGGAACTATTGTTGATGGACCGATTTTGGAAAAAGAATTCACTAGTTTTGTTGGAATGCATTCTATACCTTTATTACATGGAATGACTATTGGTGAGTATGGAAGAATGATAAATGGTGAAAAATGGTTGAAAAATGGAATTCAATGTAACTTAAAAGTTATACATTGTGTAGATTACAATCGAGAAATGAACTATAGTTTACCTGTGAAACCCTCTCCTAATTTACCAAATGACCAATCAATAAACTTATACGCAAGTTTGTGTTTGTTTGAAGGAACGAATGTTAGTGTTGGTCGTGGCACGGAAATGCAATTTCAGATTTATGGTTCGCCATTTTTACCTAAAAATGATTTTAGCTTTACTCCGATTTCAAATTTTGGAGCAAAAGACCCTGTTTATAAGAATCAATTGTGCTTTGGTGAAAATTTAACTTCTATTCCAAAAGTAAATCAATTGGAGCTAAAATGGTTGATTAAAGCCTACAATTCTACATCTGATAAATCTAAATTCTTTAATGATTTCTTTACCAAATTAGCTGGAACTAAAAGACTGCAACAGCAAATAGTTGATGGAGTATCAGAAACTAAAATCAGAAAATCTTGGGAGAAAGGGTTGAATGATTTTAAGGAAATGAGAAAAAAATATTTGATTTATAATTAGAAAAAAGAATATAGAATATAGAAAATAGACTTCTAAAGCACTATTTTCTCTTTCATTTTTTCCACAATGTTATATGCTGCTGGACAGATTTCAACATTTTTCAAAGTTAAATCGGATATCTGTTGGAACTTTTTTCTATCAGTATGTGGGAATTCTCTACAGGCTTTTGGACGCACATCATAAATAAAACATTTGTTATCGGCTTCTAAAAAAGTACACGGAACACTTTTTAAAACATAATCTTTATCTTCGTCAATACGCAAATATCGCTCTATAAATTGTTGTGGCTTTTGTTTGAAATGCTTTGAAATTCTCTCAATATCTGCAGATGTAAATAATGGTCCGGTCGTTTTGCAACAATTAGCACATTCTAAACAATCGGTTTTTTTGAATTCGGCATCATGTAAACCTTGCATTACATAATCTAAATTTTTAGGTGCTTTCTTTTTCAGCTTATCGAAATATTTTTTGTTTTCGTTATGCTTATCTTTGGCAAGTTTTCCGAGTTCGTTTAATTGTGGCTTTAGCATTTAGTTTGATTTCTGATGCAAATTTAAACAACTTGAAACGTTAAACCTGAAACTTTACAAAAATGTTAGATTTATTTGGAAAAGCCATTCTCGATTTTCAAACCAACAATTCGCCTGAAGACATTATCACAGAAACCAACATATCGGAAGCTGATGAAATGGATGTTGCTTATCTTTTTCGTTCCTATAAAGAAATGCCAAAATTAGAAAAGAAAGCACTTCAGCTTAGTAAAGGTAAAGTTCTTGACGTAGGTTGTGGCGCTGGTAGTCATAGTTTACATCTTCAAAACACCAAAAAACTAGAAGTAACTTCCATCGATATTTCTGAAAACGCTATTCAAGCGTGTCAACTTCGTGGTTTAAAAAATGCTAAAGTTCAAAATATTTTGGATTTGGGAAACGAAAAATTCGATACCATTTTATTATTAATGAACGGAACAGGAATTTTCGGAACATTAGCAGAAACTTCTAAATACTTACTGAAACTAAAAAGTTTGCTAGCACCAAATGGTCAAATTCTAATAGATTCTTCCGATATTATTTATATGTTTGATGAAGATGAAGATGGTTCTAAATGGATTACTGCTGATGGTTATTATGGCGAACTAACATTTACTATTTCATATAAAAATCAAACTGAAGAAGCATTTCCGTGGTTGTATTTGGATTATAATACGTTACAAAATGCTGCTTTCGATAATGGTTTGCAATGCGAATTGCTTGAAGAAGGAAAACATTTTGATTATTTGGCTCGTCTTTTTTAAAAGCTATTTACTTCGTCAGTCGCAAGCTCGTGTCCAGCTTTCCACTATATCTTTTCCTTGTTAAAGAAACAAGAAAAAGGATGCCGTTCCATTCTGGGCTAAACTATTAGTTAACTTTAATCAAATCGGTAGTTTTGATAATATCAGTGATCGCTTGGTACAAAACTTCTAAATCTTCTTGAGAATTATATACATTTATAGAATAACGCATATAAATCGACCCATTCAAAGGCATAATCGGAATTTGAATTTTGTATTTTGAATACAACAACTCTTTCAATTCCATAGGTTTTTCAGTTCTTATTGGAATACTTACCATTTGTCCCAAAAATTCTTCCGAAATTGGACAAATTGGTTGTGTTCCGACCAAATCGCAAAAACGTTGGTAATTATCTAAAACTATTTTTTTACAAGCTTTCGACTTTTCTTTCCAATTATTTTGCTCTAAAAACTCAATGACTTTTGGCGTACACAAATACGCCGAATGGTCATTTGTACCTTGATATTCGTGATAATCTAGAAATTGACTTTCACTTGGAGCCAAACTTTCGTAACCCCAACTTACTACTAATGGATCAATATCGGCTTGAAATTCTTTTTTTACATATAAAAACGAACTTCCTTTTGGAGCCAACATCCATTTATGTAGAGTCCCTGTGTAGAAATCGGGATTTAATTCTGAAATGTTTAAATCAATATGACCTGGAACATGAGCGCCGTCAATAATGGTAATTAATCCAAGTTGTTGTGCTTTGTCGCAAATTTCTTTCACTGGAAAAATCAAAGCCGTTGAACTCGAAATTTGATTCAAGAAAATCACTTTAGTATTAGAATTATAACCTTTCCAAAATTCCTCTAAAATCTGTTCTTTAGAAATAATTGGCAACGAAATTTCTTGACGAATATATTTCGCACCTGACTTTTTGCAATAGAAATTCCAAGTTCTGTCCATTGCTCCATACTCGTGATTGGTTGTTAGAATTTCATCATCTTTTTGAAGATTTAAACTTCGCATGATGGTATTAACAGCAAAAGTTGGATTGGGTGTAAAAAAGAAATCTTCCGCATCACAACCTATAAATTTTGCCAAAGGTTTTTTGGCTTCTTTTAAATAAATTGGCAATTTTTTCTGAATAAAATTTACTGGTTCTTGTTCTAATTCCAATTGCAATCTTTGAAATTCTTCAAAAATAGGTTTGGGACAAGCTCCAAAAGAACCGTGATTTAAAAAAGTAATGTTGCTATCTAAAAGAAATACCGATTTCATAAATTATATTTTTCGTAAAAATAAAAAATCCCACTAACAATATTGCTAATGGGATTCTTGTTTTTTTGAATTTTGATTATTGCATATATTTCATCATCATCGATTGAATTTCTCCTTGCAATTCCATCATTGATGCTTGAGATTTTTCCATGATTGCTGGAGCTTTCTCAGACATTTTTTTTCCTACTGGACTTTCATAAAATGCTAACATTGCTTTAATATCCTCTTTTGAATATTCTTCCATGTAAATTTTTGCAGTTAAATCATTAGCTTTTGTTATTAGTCCATCAAACTCAACTGAAAATGCTGCTTGTTTATCTTCAGGAATATTTGCTAAAATTTGTTTTTTATAAGAACCTAGCCCAGAGCCACTTCTTTCGACAACTTTCAATACATCTTTTTTGAAAGCTTCATCAACAGCTTGAGAGAAACCAAATTGAGCTACTAAAAGCAATGCGAACGTTAAAATAAGTTTTTTCATTTTTTTTTGTGGTTTTAAAATTTTTTATAAATATATAATTTTCAATTATTGTTCCAAAATAAATTTGATTAATTCTACACAATTTATAAGTTGTTTAATTATAATAAATGTTACAAAAAGCTAAAACTATTTTTCTACTCTTAAGGAGTATCAATATTTATTGGCAAAGTAAATGTGGTTTTTACATTTTTACCATCCTTCTTCGCTGGAGTCCATTTACCAGAAGTTAACTTTAATACACGAATCAATTCTTCTGCTGTTCCATGTTTTAAATCCTTAACAATTTTAAAATCACTTAAAGTTCCATCCTCGTTTATAGTAAAACCAACAATAACCTGTCCTTTTAAATTTGGGACATCTGGTGTGTTGTAATTTTTCTTTAAAAAATTATAAAACTTACTCATTCCTCCTTGAGTTTTATTATTTATAGAATCAGAAGGAAACTCATTTAATGGTTTATCTACTTTATTTGTAGCCGTTTGTTCAGTTCTGTTTGAAAGCTTAAAGTCTAATGGAAACTTTATTTCAACACTTATGGGTTTTCCACCACGTATTGCTGGCTCCCATTTTGGTGCACTTCTTAAGACTCTTACAATCTCGGTAGCAGTCTCAACATCTACAAATTGAACCACTTTAATATTTTTAATTTCTCCAAGTTCATTAACTGTAAAAGCCGTAACCATTCTTCCCAGCTTGCTAACTTTAGAAAAATTAAAGTTTGCGTTTATATAATCATAAAATTTATCTAAACCACCTCCATTGAATTTAGCTTCTATTCTGTCTCCATTCAAATAAACTTCATCTTCTCCTCCAATTTGAGCAAAAAGACTTGATGAAAACAGTAAATAAAGTACGATCCATTTCATTTTTAAGGAATATTCAAATATTTATGTGTTTGCAATGAAACCCTCCATTTCGGATTTTTCATCACATAATCTACAATAAGCGGAGTCATTTCATCTTTTTTACTCCATTCTGGTTGAAGAAAAAGAATTGCATTTGGGTTAACTTTTTCAGCTTGTTCTTCGGCAAAAATAAAATCGTGTTTATTGTAGATAATTACTTTAAGTTCATTGGCTATTTCATAGGCGCTTTCAACTGGTAACTTATTTTTCTTAGGAGAAAGGCAAAACCAATCCCAAGTTCCTGTAACTGGATAGCATCCTGAAGTTTCAATATGAACACGAAGATCTTGTGATCTTAATTTTTGAGTAAGCGGATTCATATCCCAAGTTAATGGTTCTCCTCCTGTAATCACAATTGTATCTGCATACTTTTTGGCATTAGCTACAATGACATCTGTTGCTGTTGGAGGATGAAGTTCTGCATTCCAACTTTCTTTTACATCGCACCAATGACAACCTACATCGCAACCACCAATTCTTATGAAGTAAGCTGCTGTTCCAGTATGAAATCCTTCGCCTTGAATAGTGTAAAATTCTTCCATAAGCGGAAGCATTTCACCTTTATCGACAGCTATTTGTATGTTTTTTTCTAACATTTTTATTTTTATTAGCCACTAAGGCGCTAAGTCACTAAGTTATATTTTAAACCATTAAGTGATTTAAGTTCATTAAGAATATTATTCTTAAAATGTTATTTTTTCTATTGTAAGAGCAAATTTATATTTACTGAATTTTTGTTTAGAACATTGAATAAATAATAAAATGGAAAACCATTTAGCCCTGATGTAAGGGAAAAGCCTCGCTTCTTTAGCGAGCTTTGGAAAGGCAGCAGGAATATGGATTGCTGTTAAATCCCGAGCCATTCGCTTCTGATTATTTTCTCTTTTGACAAATAATACCTAACAAGTTAAAAAAAACCTGTTAGGATATTTACTATTTTTCTCTTATATAAATATCTATCGGAACTCCTGAAAAATCCCAATTCTCACGAATTTTGTTTTCAAGAAAACGTTTGTATGCTTCTTTTACATATTGCGGCAAGTTGGCAAAAAACACAAACTGAGGTGTAGGTGTTGGCAATTGCATACAATATTTAATTTTTACATATTTCCCTTTCAATGCTGGTGGCGGATGATTTTCTATAATTTTCAACATATAATCGTTGAATTTTGAAGTAGAAATACGTTGAGCTCTGTTTTCGTATACCTTTACTGTTTCTTCTAATGCTTTCAGTAAACGTTGTTTTGTTAATGCCGACACGAAAATAATTGGCACGTCGGTAAAAGGTTGTAATTGTTCACGTATTTTGGCCTCATAATCGCGAGTTGACATGGTATCTTTTTCAACCAAATCCCATTTGTTTACAAGAATTACAACACCTTTTCTGTTTTTCTCAGCCAACCAAAAAATACTTTGATCTTGACCTTCAAATCCTCGTGTTGCATCTATAATCAAAATACATACATCTGAATGTTCAATGGCACGCACTGAGCGCATTACAGAATAAAACTCTAAATCTTCTTTAACTTTGGTTTTTCTTCTAATTCCGGCTGTATCAACAAGGTTGAATTCAAATCCGAAACGGTCAAACTTAGTATCAATTGCATCACGCGTTGTTCCTGCAATATCTGTTACAATGTATCTATCCTCACCTATTAATGCATTTATGAAACTAGATTTTCCAGCATTTGGACGGCCAACAACACAAAAACGAGGCAAAACAACTTCTTCTTTAGTTGGTTCTGGTTTTACTGGAAAAGCATCAATCAATGCGTCTAACAAATCACCTGTTCCACTACCTGAAATACTTGCAAATGTGAAATATTCGCCCAATCCTAGGTTATAGAATTCAACTGCGTCTTTTTCACGCATGGAATTATCTACTTTATTTACGGCTAATAAAACTGGTTTTGTAACCTTACGAAGTAATTTTGCAACAGCATCATCCATTGGAGTAATTCCTTCTTCTACATCTACAACAAAAATGATAACATCTGCCTCATCAATAGCTAGTTCTACTTGTTTTCTAATCTCTCCTTCAAATACGTCGTCACTTCCTCTAACGTATCCACCGGTATCAATTACGGAAAACTCTTTCCCGTTCCATTCGCTTTTACCATAGTTTCTATCTCTGGTTACACCAGAAACTGAGTCTACAATAGCTTCTCTTCTTTGTATCAGCCTATTGAAAAGGGTTGATTTCCCTACATTAGGTCTTCCTACTATCGCAACAATGTTATTCATAATGATTTTAAAATAAGCCGCAAAGGTACTACTAATTTTATTTTTTCTTACCTTAGTATAACAGTAATCCTAAAAAAACTATATTTTAATGAATTTGAATGTTAAAATTTAAGTAATGGAATTGGATAATTCTATCGTGCTTCGTCCACGTTTTCAAAAAGATGTTTCTATGTCAATGAATGAAATTATTGAACATGCAACAAAAATTAAAGAAGAAGTCAAAAATGATTATCGAGTAAAAATATCAGATCATCATATATTTTTATTCATCACTTTAGCCAAACGAAAGTACTATTCACCCCATTTACATTTGGAATTAGAAGAAAACGAAGATAAAACAATACATGTAAAAGGACTTTTTGGACCAGACCAAACTGTTTGGACTTTCTTTATGTTCCTTCATTTCTTTATTGCTGGTGTTTTTTTAGTTTTTATGATGATGGCCTATTCACATTGGACATTAAAACAATCCACTACTACTGACTTTGTAATTATGGGATTAATGGTAGTTTTTTGGTTTGCATTGTATTTTCAAGCTAGAATTAATAGAAAGAAATGCCAACCTCAAATGCACAAACTTGAAGAATTAACTAATAGAATTTTGAAAGATAAAATTTAAGACTTTTGATTATACCCGAAACGTCTTAATTGAAATTGACTATTTCTCCAATCTTTATTGACTTTTACAAACATTTCAATATGAATTTGTTTTCCGAAGAATTTTTCTAAATCTTCACGAGCTTGCACTCCGACACGCTTTAGTGCCGTACCTTTGTGACCAATAATAATTCCTTTTTGGGTATCGCGTTCTACCATAATAACGGATCTAATTCGAATGATTTTATCATCTTCAATAAACTCTTCAGTTTCAATTTCTACAGCGTATGGAATTTCTTTATCGTAGTTTAAAAGGATTTTCTCGCGAATGGTTTCGTTAACAAAAAAACGTTCAGGTTTGTCTGTCAAAGCATCTTTAGGATAGTATGCTGGTGATTCTGGAAGAAGTTCTATAATTCTAGCAAAAACTTCTTTTACATTGAAATTTTCTAAAGCAGAGATTGGATAGATTTCAGCGTTTGGCACTTTCTCTTTCCAAAGATCGATTTGCTCTTCTAATTGCTCTTGATCCGATTTATCTATTTTATTAAGTAACAGTAAAACTGGGATTTTAGCATGGATGATTTTATTGAAAAAAGCTTCATCTTTAAGCTCTTTTTCTCCAATTTCAACCATATAAATTAAAACGTCGGCATCTTCAAAGGCAGATTTAACAAAATCCATCATTGATTTTTGCATTTCATAAGCAGGTTTAATAATCCCAGGAGTATCAGAGAGTATTACTTGAAAGTCATCACCATTAACAATTCCGAGAATTCTATGACGAGTAGTTTGAGCTTTTGAAGTAATAATTGACAATCTTTCACCAACGAAAGCATTCATTAATGTTGACTTTCCAACGTTTGGGTTACCTATAATGTTTACAAAACCGGCTTTATGCGACATTTATTTTAATTTAATTTGTTGCAAAGGTAGTCATATCAAGCGAATAGTAGAAATAAAAGATTTTTTTAATTTTTTTGTTGCAAGTATCGATATTGGTTGTATATTTGCACTCGAAACATCGCGGGATAGAGCAGTAGGCAGCTCGTCGGGCTCATAACCCGAAGGTCACAGGTTCGAGTCCTGTTCCCGCTACTAAGAGAAGCCATTCTGAAAAGAGTGGCTTTTATTTTTTACCAAAAATTTATTTATGAAAAGAGTTATTGAGTACAGAAAGTTACTTGAGGTTGACAAAAATGTAACTTTAAAAGAATTAAAAACCATTTACAGAAACAGTATGAAGGATTCGCATCCTGATAAATTTGTAAATGACGAAGAAGGAAAATTAGCTGCAGAAGAAAAAAGTAAAAATATCATTAATGCTTATCACTTTTTGGTAAGTATCTCTAATGAAACTGTTGAAAAAAATCTTCCTGAATACCAAGATACCATCAATAATCATAACATTCTTGATTATTATTTAGAGAAACAAACTCTTTTTGTAACTCACGTTAATGGTGTTTCATATGAATATATTGGTGTTCCAAAAAACGTTTACATCAAAATGGTAAATTCTGAATCACCAAATCGTTTTGCAAAACGTCACATCTATGGAAAATTCATTTACAGAAAAGCTGGAGAAGCTACTGAAGATTAATTCTCAAGACTATACAAAAACAAAAAATCCACCAATTGGTGGATTTTTTGTTTTTGTATAGCTTATTACAATTTCGTAATAATAAATTCAGATCTTCTGTTGGCTTGTTGTTGGTCTTCAGTACAGTTTGATTGGTTTGTTGGTTCACAACCACAATCGTTTACTAGTTGCGACTCACCATATCCTTTTCCTGTTAGTCTTGATTTAGTGATACCTTTTTCTACTAACCATGCAATAGTTGATTTAGCTCTTCTGTCAGACAAAGCCATGTTGTATTTAGCTGTTTGACGACAATCGGTGTGCGAACGAACATCAATCTCCATAGTTGGATTTTGTTCCATTACATCTAAGATTTTAGCCAATTCTACTGCTGCATCTGGTCGGATGAATGACTTGTCTAAATCGAAGTAGATGATTTTGATTCCAAAAGCTTTGGCTAAATCGTCTCCAGGTTGTACTGGTTTTTGTGCTTTCTCAAGTTCTACTGGTACAAATGATTTTCCTGATTCTTCTTTTGTAATGGTTGCTGTTTCTAAAGTATTGTACTCTGGTTTCTCTGTTTTGATGTAGTATTTTGTTCCACAATCAAATTTTCCAAAGTCAAACTTACCGTCTTTATCTGAGATTACTTCTTGTAGCTTTTTGTAATTTGCATCCGATAATGTTACTCGTGTTCCAGAAAGTGGTAATCCTAATTCTTTATCCGTTACAACTCCAGTTAAGAATTGCTCACATTCTAGTTTCTTAGTTTCTTTAAATCTGTAGATATCATCACCACCTTGTCCACCATCTCTATTTGAGGTAACATATCCTATTCTTGATGATGTATTGATAAGGTAAGCAAAATCGTCTTTCGAACTGTTTAATGGTTCTCCTACGTTTTCTACTTTCTTGTAGCTTCTATCAGCTTCTTCTTTGGCAACAAAAACATCTAATCCTCCAAGTCCTGGATGTCCATCTGAGGCAAAATAAATTTCGTTCTCATTAGTCACCATCGGAAAAGTTTCTCTTCCTTCTGTATTGATTACATTTCCAAGGTTGGTTGGTGTACCATAGCTGCCATCTGAATTTATGGTTACTTTGAACAAATCTGATTGTCCTAAAGTACCTGGCATGTTGGATGCAAAATATAATGTTTTCTCATCTGTACTTAATGCAGGGTGTGCCACACTGTATTCATTGCTATTGAATGGCAACTCCGTTACATCACTCCATTTATCGCCATCTAAAGTAGCTTTGTATAATTTTAATAAAGTCGATTTTCTAGCGTCTTTGCCTCTCTTTCCGTCAAGGAAATTGTTTCTTGTAAAGTAAACTGTTTTTCCGTCTTTGGTAAATACTGGTGTTGATTCGTGAAACTTTGAATTTAAATTTGCTCCAAATCTCCCCGGTGTAGATAACGTGCCTTGGTCACCCATATCAGCACTATACAAGTTGGTAAAACTCTCTCCTGTCCATGAGTGTCTCTTGTTTGACAATCCTCCTGTATCTCGTGCTGAGGCAAAAACTACTTTGTTATCTAAAAAAGCACTTCCATAATCTGAAAACTCTGAGTTGATTCCGGCATTCTCTACAGTATAACGTCCTGAATTTTTCTTGATTTTTGACAAATAATCTTTCTGAGCTGTAGCTAATTTAGCACGTAAGTCATTACCGCTCTTTTGATTAAATTTCACCAACATTTCATTGGCTTTTTTATAATCTTTTATTGCTTTTAATGATTGTGCATAACGATAGTAATACTCTGGCTCTACATCTTGTGTGAAAGCAAATAACTCG
>CANGUP010000076.1 GCA_947457105.1 Flavobacteriaceae bacterium | reverse complement strand
TGAAATGAAAGATAGTTTTTGTCATGCATATCTTTATAATTCTGGGTGCTCCATATGATTATATTTTAATATATACAAGTTTGGTTCAACCTTATGGTGAATAATTATAAAGGATAGAGTAAAAAAATATAAATTATGGTAACTAATGAACAAGATAAAGACGGCTCATTTAACGAAAGTGTTTCACTTGAATATGTAAAAGCAAGACTTGAAATCAATACCGAACAACTGCAGTGCCCTCAGTGTGACTTGCAAGCTGGTAATTTGAATTGGTTTGAATTTCGTACTTCTGATGCTTCTTGGAGACATTTAGCTGGGAGACAAGGTTTTTATTCAGAATGTCCTGTTTGTAATGTAGAGGTAAATTACATTGTGACAAAAAAGAATTAAAACAAAACACAATTGCAATTAGAATATTTTTTTCACAGTTACTTCTTAAACCAAAGAAAAAATAACAACCTATTTTTAGATTATGAAGTTCATCTGTAAAAGGGCAAATGGTGAAGTAAAGAAAAAAAGTATAGACACAAGTAAATAAACAAACCAATAAATTAAATCTAAAAATTATGAAAAATCTATCAAGAGTAATATTATTGACTATCATTGCATTAACAACATTCCAATCTTGCTCAAGCAGCGATGATTCAAGCAGCACTAAAAATCTAACGCAAACTCCTCAAGCCAAATCAGAATATAACCAAAGTAATTTTGGGTTGTATAAAGGCGTTTTTGTGGGTTCCAGCGGTATTGTGATAATTGATATTAACAATACTAACAACACTATTGCAGCTACATTGATAATCGACAACGTCACGTATAATTTTAGTTCAAATCAAACGCTTCAAGCAAATCAAAATACAACATTAAATTTTGTAGACGGCTCAAACTCATTTACTTTTATCGTCTCAGGAAATGGAGTAAATCCGACAATCACAAATCTATCAATAAATGGCCACCCTAATGCAGCAATAGTAGTTGTAAAAGAAACATCAACCATACTTGTAAAGTGTTTTGAAGGCACCTATAGCGGCGATGATTCAGGAACATTTAATATCGTTATTTATGGTAATGTAATTAAAGGACTAGTAGGAAATGCAAGCACCGAACCTTACATTGCAGATGGGGAAGTTCAAGATAATGAAACATCGGGTTCTGGAACTGTTACAAGTGGCGCAATATTCACAGGAACAATAAATGCGAATAACTGCTCAGGATCTTGGACGAATCCCGAAGAAGCGATGAGTGGCACTTGGTCTGGTGTCAGAACATATTAAACAAGCAAAAATGCTCTTTTGTTTGAATACAGGTACTAAACAAAAAATTTAGTACTTAGCGAAATACAAGTTGCAATTTTAAAAAGAAAAATAATTAACAAATCAAATTCAATATTATGAAAAAATTACTCCTAGTAACCTTTGCCTTATGCTCAGTATTTTCTTATTCTCAAGATCTAAAAGCAACAACTGAAGATGGCAGAAAAGTTATTTTAAAAACAAATAAAACATGGGAATTTGCAGAAAATCAAAAACAAGAAAAAAGAAAAATTACTTTAGAGTTTACACATAAAGATCCCAAAAAGCAATTTTCAGTTACTTATGATGCGCTAGATAGCAAAGCGGTTGATTCCGGTTCAATGTTAGGAGGTTTGTACAACTCGGGGTGGAAGAAATCTATCTATGTTGACAAAATGGAAAATCAAATTACATTTAAAGTTTCCACTATGAAACCTGGGGAAAAAGAGACAGTTACTATGAATATTTACATAGATGACAAATTAGTGAAGACAATTACTGAAAAAACAAAATGGATGGGAGATAATCCTACAACGTTGACAATTAATCTTGAGGATTATAAATAAGAAAACCTCAACTGCTAAGCAAAGTATAGCGACCTTTGGGCCAATGTGCAAAATTCGCAAGTATAACAAATCCGAAAAACAATAATTAGCGTCTAAAAAAATTCAAATCATAAAGAACAAAATACTAATTCTCTCCATCTATTTGTTAGTTCTAATCAGTTGCTCTCCCTGCAAAAGTGAATTATTTAAAGAAACTGACTTTTTTGTAGAATCTTTACAAACATCATACGAAAGCTATGGATTACTTGGTGGTGCCGAACATGCAAAGAAAACTAGCGATAGCATATATAGAATAATGCCTGTAGGGCGATTAATCAACGTCAAAATTGAAAAAGTTGCCGAGGAAGGAGAATATGAAGAACTAAAACAAGATTTGAAAGACCACTATGAAGGTAATTCAAAAGTGAATGATGTCTATATTTGCGCTGCAGGCACAATTATGATTGATTGTAGAAATTGATTTCAGTACCATGAAGCTTTTTAAAAAATGTATTCTCATCCTTTTTTTCCTAGTACACTTTTCCTTTTATGCGCAAGTAAAAGTTCTATCCTGGAATATAGAAAACCTCGGAAAATCAAAATCAGAAAGTACAATAACGTTAATTGCCACTACCGTTAATGCTTATGATATCGTTGCCATACAAGAAGTCGTTGCTGGTCCTGGTGGTGCGCAAGCAGTGGCAAGACTTGCAGACGAACTCAACCGAAAAGGAAGCAAATGGGACTATGTCATAAGCGACCCAACAAGCAGCAGTGCGAACAAAACAGAGCGTTACGCTTTTATTTGGAAAACAGCCAAAATCAAAAAAATAGGAAAAGCATGGTTAGAAAAAAAATACCATTTGGAAATTGATAGAGAACCTTTTTATTGTACGTTTGAGTATGACAAAAAACAGTTCACAGTAGCTAGTTTCCATGCAATTACCAAAAGCAAGCAGCCTGAAACAGAAATCAAGTATTTCAAATTCCTACCAGCCGACTATCCCGAGCTAAATTTAGTATTCGTTGGCGATTTCAATTGCCCACAATCGCATACTGTATTTAATCCTCTTAGAAAAATGGGCTATCAATCCGCTTTTGTAAATCAAAAAACCTCACTAAAAAAGCAATGTGTTGGCTCAAATTGTCTCGCATCAGAATTTGACAACATCTGGTTTAATAAATCAAGAATTAAAAAAATAGCAAGCAAAGTTCTACCATTTTATAAGTCTTTTCAAAACTTAAAAGAAGCGCGTTCTATTTCGGACCATATTCCGATTACTATGGAATTTATGCTAAAGTAAATCTTTCCATAAATTTCATAAAAAAGAGGTTTACTGTCATTTTTGGATTCAGTAGAATTACGTTCAACCAAGCGATGCTATCAATTACATAATATTACTTCTAATACGATCTGTTTTCTAAAAAAATAAACCTAAAAAATATTAAATAAATAAGTTAAATTTGAAATCAATAAAATAATCAAAATATGTTCGTTAAACAAAGTGTTACCCTCCTGGCAATGTTATTTATTGTGTGCTCTTGCCAACCACTTTACTATCAAGTCTACAACACTAAAAATAATAACAACATTAAAACAAAAAATGATGTTTTAGTTTTTGAAGACTCAAACTGTGAAGTAGTTTATGACTTATGGGCAGATGGAGGAAATTTTTCTTTTAAGTTTTTTAATAAAACTAATGATAATATCTACATTCACATGGATGAAACTTTCTGTGTAAAAAATGGAATGGCCTACAATTTCTTTAATAACAGAATCTATTCAAATTCTCGTTACTCGTCAGTTTCAAATAGCGTCGGAATATCTAGCTCTGAGACCAGATCAAATAATAACTCTTACTCTGCGTCAAAATCAGTAACAGGTTATAATGCCTACGATTTATTACAAACAAATAAATTGATTAGGACTAACAATGTTGGTGTCTCAAATACTTTTGGCGTGTCTAACACATTTACTTCAACCGAAGCAAATGCCAATTCAACCTCCACAATAGAAGAAAGGATAATTATCATACCAAAAAAATCTGCAAAAATTATTTATGGCTTTTTTATAAATAAAAGTGTCCTAAACTTTAATACGTTAACAAAATATCCAAAAAAGAATAACAAGAGCAGTATTCAATTTACGAAAGAAAACACGCCACTTTCCTTCAGTAACTTAATATCCTATTCATTGAGCAAAGATGATGAGTTGATAAAAATTGACAACGAATTTTATGTTTCAGAAATTACAAATTACAGCAGCGAAGAATTGATTCAAGCAATAAACAAAGATTCAAATGGTAGGGTTATCAGACCACGCCGATTTTTTAAGGAAAGCGGTCCAAATAAATTTTACGTCAAATATGATGGATATATGCACTATAAATAAAAATGTTCTAATCAAAATTCTGTTTGATTTAATTTCGACAATTCTGCCATAGCGTTTTAAATTATTGGAAACATATAGCCTTTACAATGTACTTTATTGAATGAAACAATATTTCACAAAAGAATGTGATAATCTGCAGTTTAATAAATCAAAAATTAAAAAAACAGGAAGCAAAGTTCTACCATTTTATAAGTCTTTTCAAACCTTGAAAGAAGCACGAACCATTTCGGACCATATTCCGATTACTATAGAATTTATGCCTCTGTAATATTTAGTATTTTAGTCTATGTAAAAAGAATGACTAAACTATTTCTTTTCCAATTCTGTATTTACATTATCTAACTCCCTAGCGAGTAAGCTATCCAAATTGCTGTACCAAGCCAAATGTTTACTCCATTTTTGACAAGCAAGACAACTCGTGTCTTCCCATATCTTTTTACATTTTGGACATTCAGCGCAAGTGTCAAAGGTATTCCACAGATGGTTGCATGTACATTGCCATAAACTATCTGGAGTTGGCTTCCAACTGCATTTCGGACATTTAATTTCTATTTTCATAAGCTGTTTTTTTAAAGTGGAGTTTTACCAAATACTAGTACTAAATAATCTCAGATACCCCAATCTCAATATTTTGCGCGCCTTCATTATCGGAATCCTATTGAACACCTTTTTCTAATTTCCCAAAACTATCTGTGTCGTATAGAAAACTATTTCTTCCAAGTTTTGTTTTATAAGTAATTTGATTGACAAAAATGTTCCGTTGCTCTAATTGATACTTTAGGGAAATATGCTTATCCATAGCATCTCCAAATGGCGTAAAATCTTCCTTCTGCTCTACTGCTATTTTGTATTTATCAAACAAGACATCATAATGCCTATCTATTGCCTCTTGAAAGCGAACACAATTTTTTAGTTCATCTAAATCTATAGCTATTTTTAAGTCCTCATTAACAATAACTTTTTTAAAAATTTGGGTATTCTCATCCACAAATTGTGGAGAAAGCAATATCAATTCACTTTTTAGATGTTCATGTTCCCCAAGCCACTTAAGTAAATTCATCTCAATATAATCAATCAGTGTATCATATAATCGTATGGCCTGTGCGCAATCTTCTTCGAGAACCAAATACTTTTTAAGGGAATTGGCTCTGTCATAGATATGATAAAATTTATGCTCATTTTTATACCTCAACTTGAATAAAGACATCGAACTATAAAAATCAAAATACGCTTGAAGCCAAGCAAATAATTCATTTTTTGAAATAGTCTTATCCTTAAAATTGGTTAAGTCTGCTATTGCTTTGAGTGAGGTTGTATTGATGTATTTGTAATGAGAAGTGTGCTTAAAATCAGCTTTCTCATCTTCATAAATGTAAACTTGTAAATTCTTTCCTTTTCTATTTACTTTATCCTCAAAATTGCATTTGAAGTCGCTACAATAGTATAAATCTCTTACTTTTTCATTATCATCCTCTTCAATGATTAAATTGAAGTGTTTGCCTGAATTTTTCCCACAGAACAACACCCCATTTTTACTATGGTTTGAACATTCTTTTGAATTGCATTTTCCAGAATGTGCCGATAAAGTGTCTTTAGTTTTATTAAATTCATCAAAGATTTCTTTCAACTTGCCTAAGAAGATTTCTTTAGTAACGTCTTGATAAGTGAGATTTTCATCTAGAATAAGTTGAAGCGTTTTCAAGTCCATATCTGCAATGGCCTTTACGATTGACTCTTTTTTTCTATTGAAGATTTGAACGTCCCCCATTTGATGTAGATGCTGCAGTAATTTTTGCTGTTCTGGCGTCATAACTCAAAAGATTTAAAATAATTAAATTACAACCAATTCAATCATCCCGTTTCTCTGTAATGGTTGTCCAGAAGAAATAGATTGACTTTTCACTTTCCCAACTACATTTCCTTTTAATTTCACTCTAAGCCCCATGTTTTCTAATAAAGAAACGGCATCCATCGCAGGCATTCCTTTCACATTGGGAATTTTACTGGTTGCATTTTGAGCTTTAGCAAAATAGGCATTATAACGACTCTCTTGGCTGCCGCTCTTCTTGTTCAAATCCTTAACTTCATTGGTTGTAGGAGAGTCAGTAAATATCTTTTGAGCTATTCTTTTAAAGACGGGACCTGCAACATCAGCACCATAATATAAACCGGATGCAGTGCTTGGTTTATGCACTACGACAATACAAGTATATTTCGGTTCTTCTACTGGAAAGAAACCCACAAAAGAAGAAATATAGTGTTTGTCGGTTCCGCCGTTAATACCATAATTGCCTTGTGCCGTTCCGGTTTTTCCCGCCATAGAAAAATCTTTGGAGTAAATGCTTTTGGCCGTTCCTCTCTTGACTACATTCTCCATCACAGCTTTTAATTTCTTGACGGTGCCTTCAGAACATATCTTGGGATTGATAACTTCTTTTTCAAATTTCTTGATGGTTTTATTCCATTCTTTGATTTCTGAAACAAACTGCGGCTTAATCATTTCTCCATTGTTGGCTATGGCATTATACAAAGTAAGCGTTTGCAATGCCGTAACTTCTACACCATAACCAAAAGCCATCCACGGAAGCGATAGTCCATTCCATTTTTTTGTACCTGGTTGTGGAATTTTTGGTATCCCCTCACCTTTCAATGGCAAGCCCAATGGTTTGTTTAAACCCATTTTATTAATGCGGTCAACGAATTGTTTGGGGTTGTTTTTATAGTTCTCATTTACCGCTTGCACCATCACGGTATTGGAAGAAATTTCAAAACCTCTAGCAAGCGAAATTTTCTGAACTCCTTCTCTGTGAGAGTCAACAACATTATAACCAGAAAAAGGGATTGAACCACCTTTTCGATCATACACTTTACTAGTATCTACTTTATTGTCATCCAATAACGCTATCATGTCGACCAACTTAAATGTAGAACCAGGCTCCCCTGATTCACGAATGGCATAATTAAGTCTTTCCATATAAACGCTGTCTTTCTCGGTCCGTCCCAAATTTGAAATGGCTTTAACGTAGCCGGTTTTGGTTTCCATTACAATCACACAACCGTGTTCGGCTTTGTTCTTTTGTAACGATTGCAATAAGGCATGGTGCGCGATATCTTGTATATAAACATCTAAAGTTGAAATAACATCATAGCCATCAACTGGTTCTACTTCGCTATTATCTCGGATGGGCTTATATTGTCCTTTGGCAATTTTTTGCTTTAAGACTTTTCCGTTCTTACCATCCAAATACTTCCCATAAGCCCCTTCTATTCCGACGGCATTAGGATTTCCATTTTTATCTGTGCCAATATATCCGACTGTCCGTTGCGCAATTTGGCCGATAGGATGCTTTCTCACTTCTATAATGCTATCGATACGTCCGCCTTTATAAATGCCCAATTTCAAAATCGGAAATGACTTTAACCTAGAATATTGGGTGTAGCTTAAATCTTTACCCAGCAGCAAATATCGATTGTTGTTCTGCCTAGCCGCTTTCAATTTATTCTCATAAAAACTGCTGTTTTTCGTAAACAAACTTCCCAATGAGTCCGAAAGGGCATTAATATTCTTATTAAAAGTAGCCTCTGATGGTGATGTAGCATCAAAATGAACCATATAAATTGGAATAGACGTTGCCAGCAAACTGCCATCTGAAGAATAAATATTGCCCCTATTGGCTGGAATAACAAAGGTTTTTATATCCTGTTTTTTAGCTAATGCTCTGTAGTGTTCTCCATGCACCCACTGTATGTTGGTTAGTTTATAAACTATCAGCGCCGCAAATAAAAACATGACAAATGCTACAAAATAAATACGGTGTGAAATGGAATTATGTTCTTTGGTCATGTTTTAGTGGATTGTAAATCAGTTGTTAGGTTAAGCTGAAGAAAATATATTCTGTAGGTTTAATAATCGGTGTAAGAGATAATATAAATTAAACAAATGAGAATCACAAAATTTTATTTGATTTTACTTATTAACGTCATACACGTAGAACAAAACCATATTTTTTCTCTATCCACTTGTTGAATTGTGCCGTTTGCGTCATTCATCATACATTCTTTATTGTTAGTACAATGTTCGAGTCCTAAATTATGTCCTATTTCATGCAAAGCAACTTTTTTCAGACGTTCCAACATTCTTTGATTAGTGACTTTCTTTTTAAGTCTAAAGGTTGAAATAACACAGGTTTTACGGGGTCTTCTACCAAGCCCAAAAATACCCCATTCAGGAAATTTACTACTTTTCCAATAAGCAATATCTTTTTCTGTGACTATCAGAACATTGTCATTGGAAATATATTTTTTCAGTATTTTGCTTGCTTCATATCTAGTTCTGCTGCTTGCTAAAATATCATCCGTAAAACTTACTTTAGTTTTTATAACACAATCATACCCATAGAAATCTTTAATTGATTTTTTTAAATAATTCAAGGATTCTTGATTTACTTCACCCAGAGGTTGTATGTAAATTATAGTAGATTTTAAATTTACGAATGATGAAAACAAAACACATAGTAGTAATAATACAGCAATTTTTTTCATTTTATTGATTAAATATAGAGTTGGTAATTTTATTTAATTGTCTGCGTTGCTCTCTTCATCATTTCGTTTCAAAAGCTCGGAAAAAACAAACACAGGGTCTTCACCACTTTCAATCAAATTATTAAAGGTCCAAAAACAATCTTTAGTTAGGTCAAAATGGGCATCAGTATCTGAATTGATTTCTCCAGGAAATAAGGAATAAGTTAATAAATCCCTAGAATAAACAAATTCAACATAATTGTATTTTACACTTACTTTAACGGAGCCAAAATTCAACAACCCATTAAAGTGGGAAGCTAGCACTAAAATATCATTAGTAGCTTCTTCGTCAAAACGTGGTAGAATGGTTGACCTAAAGACTAATTTACCTGAGCTCACAGCGTAATTAAAATCTACAAAATTGGTGTCATCAACTTTAAAGCTACATTCAATATATTTTTCATTTTCAAATTGACCATATCTCCATCCAGAAGTTCTGTGATATTTCAGAAGTTCAATCCATACGAAATGCGAAGACCTTTTTACATTTACTATTCTATATATTCTTCGCAAATCATTTTTTATTCTACTCAAAAGAAATCTCATTTTTTTTATCATACCACTAATTTTAATTTGCTCTATCATTTTCTGCAAAATAATCCAAAAGAAAATGAACACTATTATTTTAATTATTACCATCTCTACTTCTTTTATGGGCTCATCTGATTTACCTATTACAATAAATTAATTTCTTTCGACTCTTTGTTTTTCAAATTATAAACTGAAACACCTATAAATGTCGATTACAGCTGAATGAATAATAATTTACTTATTATTTTTACTTTGAAAAAGAGATAATATCAAACCAATTGCGGCAATAACATCAACTATATTCCAAATGGTTCTTCCTAATGTTATTTTCATGAAAGGTTGAAATAAAATTACTAAAGCAATATAAACAAATGCTTCATTCTTGTTGTTTTGTTCATTGGCAATATAAGCCAAATATGCAAAAGCCACCATTGCAACAAATCTGACGAATTGGTAATAACCGTATGGCATATTCAAAAGACATACAAAAAGTAAGATGGCAACAATTATTAAAATTATTTTTTTATCCATAAAAGCTAATTTAATTTACATTTTTTCGAAAACTATCCAATTTGATTGTTTGTCTGTATTTTTCATTGTTTCTCCAATAGAATTTATTTTACCATCATCATTTTTATACCATCCTTCGCTGTAAGTACCCATATCTAAATAAATTGCATTTTTTACTTTATTTGAAACTAGTAAATTTTGAAAATCAATAATGGAATGTTGACCTTTGCTTTCAACTATAAAAACTTGATTATCAATCTCTACCAATGCTCTTCGCAGTAACTTTCTTTTTGAGCTATCCTTATTTTCAAATTCTAGATTACTTATTCTTTTATGATTGTATAGCAACAGAAATTGTTGAAACAAACTACTTTTGCTTTCAACAGCAGTATTCCTAGCTTGCTTTAGATTTAATGATGGAATAATTATTGGCCTATTTTTAGAAATAATACAGACACCACTCAAATAAGTATTCATATCGTTACTAATTAGGTTGCCATTTTCTATGAAATATCCATCAATTAAATTGGAATTCTTTTTTGGGTCATCAGTAAAAGCAGCAGGAATACTTATAACAAATTGATTGTTTTGTTTATCAGGCCTTTTGGAAAATAATTTAATTGCAAAGTTTGAAGAATCGAAGAATATCAAATCATTTTGATAATAAATCCAGAATTTTGATTTAGATTTTTTTAAATTTTGAATCTCATCTTTTAGATTATTCACCTCTGTTTTTAAGTTACTAAAATCAGAATCTGATATGTCATTTTTTGATTTTTTATTATCTGAATTACAAGAAACAAAAAATAATAAAATAAAAAAGGATATTACTATTTTCATCGTTCTAATGATAAAAAGGTGTTTCCACTACCGGCATAAACCAACTTAATAGATGTTCAAAAATGGTTAATATAGAATATACAAGTAAAGTCAAAATGATTCCCTTAATAATAAAATATCCTTTGTTGTCTTTTTCTATTTCAAGACTAACGATGCGATTGCCCAGAGATAATTTCAATAAATTATGTACGATGTAGTAAGTTAAGAATGTAAAAACAAAGGTGAATCCCGTGAAAATTGCGATTCTTTGAATTACAGCCATAAAAGTATTATCAATAGTTTTAGAATAAATGATTATTTCTATTGTGTTTTCGACAAGTTCTAAGGCTACTCTTAAAAACATAAAGAAAGCGACCATTATGGAAGATAACCAAATAGAGTAAGAAGTATTAATCTTTTGTTCTACTTCTAATTTAATCTTCTGTTTTTTTGCAAAAAATTGAATTGCAATTAACATTAATGCTGTTGCTAAAATTGCAACGAGCGATGTAAAAAATAAACTTTGTTTGTCCATGTTATTTTGATTTTAAGGATATTCTCCAGTTATTTAAATTAGAAATTTCGTTTGGTATTGTTCCTGCTTTGCAATTAGGTGCTGTTGTTTCCCACATAACATAACGTTGATTGTTATATGTGTAAGCTGTTCCAGCAATAGGGAGATTAATTCCTATAATTGAGTGTCCGTAGAACTCACTACTCATTAGCGCTACATCATAATTATAATGAGATAATATTGTGTAGAGTAATAATGTTCTAGTGTCACAGTCTCCTTTTTGATTAACCAAAAACTCGATAGGAGTATTTATTCCAAAACGCTGGTTACCATCGCATGCACCAGAATGATTTAATAGATAGTTTCGTGTAAATCGATCACTATATAGTCGCGCATCACAGCCATCTTCTAATACTATCGCGTAAGGAATATCTTGTATAAAACTAACGATCATTTCTGCAAACTTAATTTTATTTAATTTGTTTGCTCTGCCAATGCTATCAAATAGTCGAAACACACTATTAATATTATTTTTGTCAAACTGTTTTAAATTAAAAACAATACCATCGTATGCATTGGTAGTACTCTGGGTTATGTTTAAACTATTTTTATAGTAATGAGCATTTTTGAAATCGGATAATTTTATTTGATACTTCCCTTCATAATTTTTACCGCTGTAATCTTTCCAACTTCTAAATCTCGTAATGATACTATCCCTTACTGGCTTTTCAACCGTATCTATTGGATTTGTATCTGCTGGGTCAACAATAGGCACTATCACGGGAGGATTTATTTCTCTTGGAGTATCAACGACCAAAGGAGCAGGAGTATAATGACTAGAAGAGCTAGAGCAAGTTTTAGCCAAAGAGCTTAGGAAAGCAATTAATAATATAATAACCAGAACTCTAAATATCCATTTTAAATAAGGTGCAAACGATCCAATTAAAAATAATACTAAATAAATACCCCCAAATATGAGTAGGAATGGAAATAATTTTATCAAGAAAAACAAACCAATTATGATGGCTATTAATGCAAAAATTTGACTAAAGCATCCACTCCAACCAGTTGGTTCTTTTCTTTGGTATGCCCAATCGCCCCATACATTGTCGTCATGGTTTTTACATTTGTATTCCTTTCTAACATAATCTCCTTTTGATTCTGTTTTTCCAGTTTCAATAGTGCTGCACTCACAAGAAGAATCAAAAATAGTTTCGACAGGTTCATCATCAATTGTTGTGACATTATCAGCCTTTACAATTTCTTCAACCTCTTCTCTTTCATAATCAAATACAAAAGCCGTTATAAATGCATTGAAAGTTCCAAAAACATCTTCACCATCCATTTGATGTAATTTTCGAACAATATCAAATTCAAACAATTGAGGTTTTAATACATTAACACCAAATGATTTATCATTTGCTTTTATTTGCACAAGTAATGTAGGAGGAAGTTTTTCTTTTGGGAATGCAGTTCCTTTTATTTTTGTTTTATTTTCAAGATTTTTAAAATCTTTTGGAAATTCAAAAGGTTTGTTTTTTCTGAAATCATCTAAAGAATTACATAAAACTTCAGCTTCATAGATTTCGAAATCAAAATAATTAGATTTATCAGATTCTTCATCAATTTTATTTCCTCTATATTTCCCAGTAATCGTTCCTTTTAAATAGGTTTTTCGTGGCGTGAGAATTTCTTTTGTTACTTTTATATAGTCCAATCCATCCTCTCCAACAAAAGGAACCTCATCAATAATATTTATAATTATATTGTCCATTCAGGATATAGGATTTAGGCTTCTAGGTTATAGATAAAATCTAAAAATTCCTGCTCATTATTTTTTAATTCCGCAACATATCTTAATTTTGTTCTAAAAGGGCAATCTATCCAATATTCATATTTTACGATTTCTTCATCTGCATATTCCTCAAAAATCTGTTTTGAAATTTCATTGTACTTGTTGGGATTCACTTGTTTTAGTTTTTCTAATAATGGCAATATTCTTTTTAATGAACTGCTATTATATTGCTTAACATTTGCTGTCAGTTTCTCTGAGAATTTCTTTTTGGCTTGGTCGTATTCTTCTAAAATAATTTTGTGTTCTATTAGCATTCTTTTAAAGTAGTAATCAGATGTTCGAAGATCATTTAGATTCATTGATTTAATTTTCTTTTCTAGCCATTTAAAATCTTTAGGATTTAAAATTTCTTCCCTAACTCTTTTCATATCAGAATTGTCTTTGTAATCTCTATCAAAAAAACTTTTTGACAGGTCACGAACTTTAAATTTCATATAAATGGGAAGTAAAAATATCCAACAAAAAAACAAAGTGATTAACCAAGAAGCAGGATTATTATGTAACACTACTTGAATAGTTTTTATATAGAAGTCATTGTTTTCAATAAGCTGATTGAAATTATCAAAATTAGAATTTCTTTCATTTATTTTGTTAAGTAATGTCTTTTTGAATGCGTCAACTTTTGGCTGAAAATCTCTA
>CANGUP010000075.1 GCA_947457105.1 Flavobacteriaceae bacterium | reverse complement strand
GCCTCAATAATTCCAATGCAATCTACTTGATGAATAAGGTTTATTGGACCTTCCGGATTTTCGATATTTTTTCTTCCTGCCAAAAATTTTATTGGATGTCTGTCTTCACCAATCAATCCACCAAAACGTACAATTGTTGTTTGAAAATTTTTATTGCTTTGCAAAAGTTGTTCCGCTTCTAGCAATTGTTTTCCGCTTTCTGAATCAGGATTTGGAATTGTTTCTTCTGAAACATTACGCAAATCTGAAGTATCTTCATAAACCGAAGTTGAACTCACAAAAATTACTTTTTTAACCGATGATTTTTCTATAAATGGAATTATATTTTGGATTTTTGTAACGAAATTTTCTGAAGAGTTACCTCTCAATTTCGGCGGAATATCTATAACTAAAACATTTGAGTTTGATAAAAATAAATCTAGATTTCCTTCGATTCTATCTTCAAATAAATTAATCTGAAAAGCTGAAATTCCTGCTTTTTCTAAAACAGTAATTTTCTCCAAAGAAGTTGTAGAACCATTTACAGAAAATCCTTTTTCCAACAATGATTTTGCTAATGGTGATCCTAACCAACCACAACCTAAAATACTAATTTGTTTCATGTATGCTGAACTTGTTTCAGCATCTCAATTTGCTGAATTATTTTTATTAAATCGTTAATCTGTGGCAGATTGTTTTAAAGTATCAACCGCAATATTTCGATAAACACGTTTAGGCAAAGGTTTTGGGTTGTCTTCTAAAATTGGACTCGCTTTCACTTTTCCTTTCACAATAACAGCATCGGTCAATACAAATGGCGTTGGTATCATCCAATCGCGTCTTTTTGCCATACTAAATACTGGATTGGTCAACAAATCGAAAGAACTTTCTACAAAATTCATATCCAATATATCACTATTTGAAATCGAAAATTCTAATTCCAAAGGTAAATTATCAACCACATAATAACTCAAAATCTTATTGCTTATTTTACCCGAAATTTTACTTTCTAAGTCAATCGATTTTACTCCATTGGCTCTCAGATTGTTGATTTTTGTATTGGAAAAAATATCATAACGGTTTACTTTTCTATTTGGCGAAAGCTTAATTTTTAAATAACGTTTTGTTCCAATTACAGAATCTTTCAGGAATTCAATAGATGGTTTTTCAATATTTTTTAGCGGTGCATCACTCATAAAAGTAAATTCTGAACCGTATTTGCTATACAATTTATTGGTGTTTAATGATTTGGCATCTTTTGGGTTTTCACCCAAATAGCCTTTGGTCCATTCGTCTAAATTGGTGTCGTAAGTTGCCCAATTCGCTTTATTTGAATCAGCATTTAAAACATATACCAAACTATTTGGTTTTGCTTTTCCATAAACATATCCACACGATTGATGTGCTTTTATAAATAGACCAATAGCTAATAAAAAGAATAAAGTTGCCCAGAGTTTCTTTTGTGTAAACGAACCAAAAATTGGCAGCAACAAAACAAAACTCAAAACCGTTAAAACCGAACTTCCTACCAATATTTTCAATCCCAAACCAATAGGAAACATTTGAATAAAAGGCGCCAAAATTATCAAAGTTGGAAGTGCCAAAATCAGATTTAGTATCGAATTTGTTTTTTGAGTAACCACATAATAACCCAACATAAATGTGCTAAAAATTACCGGAATTATTAAAAATCCTGCGCCTTGAAGTTTTAAGAAAATTCCAATATTTACTAGTAACCAAATAAATAATGGAGCAATCATCTGATTCATTTCCAAATATTTTTTAGCCGTTTTGCCGTAAAACAAAAAGCAAAATGCTAACGTCAAACATACAAATCCATAAATGTAATCGTGTCCATTGTAAGTAAATCCGTGGAGAATGTCATTGTATTGTGGATAAATGGAAAGTAAAGCTTTCCATCCTAAAAAAGTAAATCCACTTCCAATTACTAATGATTTCAATAGCGGAACAAATCCATTTATAATCTCATCCAAACGTAAAAGTTGTTTTCCTAAACCTATAAAAATAAAGATTAAAAACAGTCCGAAAGCAATAATCAGCATCGGCAAAATCCATTCAAAAGGATAACTTACAAATGAAAACGGAATTGAAAAATAAACTTTATCGTTTTTAGAATTTAAGTTGGTCAAATCAGCATTAGAGAAATGGTTCAACAACGGAACCAAATACGTTCCTTGATGCGCCAAGGTTTTTGGATCTAAATGTTCGTATTTATCTTGCGAAGTATGATAATTAAAATGATCGTCAATAAAGGCAAAATTGAATCCTTGAATTTTACCACTTTCTCTAAAAACAGTTAAATCGGTATCATTGGGCAACATTTTATAAATGCTATACATCAACGAATTCGAAACTGGATAGCGCAATTTTCCATCAGAAAAACCATCTACCATTTTGGCATTTCCTTCGTTGGTTTCCATCAACATATAACTTGGTCCGCCACTGCCACGAGCTTCAAAATTTAATACTAAACCTACTTCTTTTGCCCATTGATGTTGCGTTACAAAAAGCGCTGCACCATTCAATCCCAATTCTTCAGCATCAGAAAATAAAATGATGATGTCGTTCTTATGTTTTGTTTTAGTATGTAAAAAAGCACGAATACTTTCAAGAATTGTTGCCACACCAGAAGCATCGTCACTTGCACCATGAGAATAAGAATGTGGTGCCGAATCATAATGCGAAAGTAACAACAATGCTTTTGTATTTGAAGTGCCTTTTATTCTTGCCAATACATTTTTTGATTTTACTAAAGTACCTTTTTCGGTCATCGTAAAACCTTCTTGAAGTGACGTTTGTAATCCTAAATTTTGTAATTCTTTGACCAAATATTGCGCAACCACTTCATGATTTTGTGAACCTACATAATGTGGTTTTGTAGTCATTTCTTTCACTTTTACCAACGCACGTTTGGTCGAAAATTCTGAAAGTGGTGCTTCGGTTGTGTCATAGTTTTGAGGCATCATAAAATAAAAAATGCCAAACAATAGTGCCACAAGCACCAACATTATATATAGAGAAGAGTAGTTTTTTTTCATTTATACTGAACTTTTTTCAGTATCTTTTTTAGATACTTTATTATTTTTATAACTTCAATAATTTCGTACTTCGTCTTTTGCACTTCGTACTTTCTAATATTCCTTCTTCACCAACATATAAAAATCATTTTCCAAAAAACGATATCCTTGATCGTATACAAAGTAATACGTATTTCCTGTATTGGTGTTTAAAATATTGGTAAAATAATCAAAGTCAAATCCTTTGCTCAATAATTTGGTCTTCGTAATTTTTGATTTTCCTTCGGTATTAGCTTCACTTAAGATGCGGTAATTTTTACGCAATTTGTTGTTTACATTGCGCATGTAATTGTTGCTATCTTTGTTAATTTTATTGTTGTACGCATTTCTACAACCATCGCTACAGAACTTTTTGTCCTCACGACCAACAATTTTTTCGTTACATTCTAAACAGTTTTTACTCATAGTTTTAAATGTTTTTAGGAGCGAATGGTTTGGGTATTCTTGATTTCCATTTTCCTGCTTTACGTTCTACTTCGTGCCACTGCAATCAGGGCTAGATAGGGTTTGTCTTTTGTAAATATCATTTTCCAACATAACGTCCTTCTTCACTACTTTCAATATCTTTAATTATCAATTCAGTTGGATAGCCAAAATAACCTATTGATGTTTTAATAAAATATTTTGGTTTATTTTCTTTATAAATTGTGTCATTTTTTAATGTTTCAAAATCTACTCTTAGCACATCACCTAGATACAATCCACCAGAATATTTCCACATATAATCCTTTAAATTCTCATCATTCACAGAACAAGAAGAAAAAAAACATAAAATTATTAGATAAAAATATCTCATCACAATTATTTAAAAATCAGTCAAATATAATAAAAATTTTCCGTTTACAAACGTTTACAAATATTTACAACCGATTTTAAATGGTAATCAACCGAATAAAGTTTGCAAGCCGCCACAACTTTGCATCGTCGAAATGAAACAACAATTGCAAAAATCAATTTCAATAGCAATTTCAAATTTCAAATATGACAAAATATAATATTAATAATAACAATTTAAATTTTACACGCCATGAGAAACAAAGTACAATTAATCGGACATGTAGGTCAAGAACCAGAAATCAAAACATTTGAAGGAGGAAAAAAAGTAGCCAATCTTACTATCGCTACTAATGAAGTTTATTACAAAGAAAACGGTGATAAAGTAGAAAACACGGAATGGCACCGAGTAAGCGCTTGGGGAAAAACAGCCGACATTATCGAAAAGTATGTAACTAAAGGAAAAGAAATCGCCATTGAAGGAAAACTTACTCACAGAAGTTATGATGACAAAGACGGAAACAAGCGCTACATCACAGAAGTAATGGTAAACGAGCTTGTTTTAATGAGTAAATAATTTACAAATTCAAATCAAGAATAATTTTCAAATAACAAAAACAAATAAAATTTACACGCCATGAATGCAATTAAAAACAAAGTACAATTAATAGGACACGTAGGACAAGAACCAGAAATCAAAACGTTTGATGGAGGAAAGAAAGTAGCTAATATTACTATTGCTACCAATGAGAACTACACGAATAACAAAGGTGAGAAAGTTGAGAATACCGAATGGCATAGAATTACCGCTTGGGGAAAAGTAGCTGACATTATTGAAAAATATGTTATCAAAGGTAAAGAAATCGCTATCGAGGGAAAACTAACGCACAGAAGTTATGATGACAAAGAAGGAAACAAGCGTTACATCACTGAAATTGTTGCCAACGAGTTATTGCTTTTAGGTAAATAGTCTAACTTAAAAAAGTGTCACGATGAACATCAAAGTATTTAATATTCGCTTAGATAAAGAAAATTGCCAGAATGATCAAACACGCATGAATACGTTTCTAGATTCGGTAGAGGTAAAGCTTACTTCCACCAATTTTGTAACCACAGGAACAACAGATTTTTGGTCAGCAGTAGTTTTCTATGAATTGAAAAAAAGTGATTCAAAACCTACAGAAGTTATAGAACTTAATGAACAAGAGTACGAAATCTTCACTGCCTTGAAACAATGGCGAAATGATTTAGCTCAAAAATTAGGTTGGTCGTCTTTTAGAATTTGTCATAATTCACATTTGATTTCTATTGTAAAATCGAAACCACAAAATTTAGACGAGCTTAAAACAGTAAAAGGTTTTGGAGAATCGAGAACCTTAAATTACGGTGATGATATCTTATCGGTTTTGAATGCTTTTTAAGAAAAATTAATTGAACTTTAAACAAAGCGATGGAAGTAAAATTCTGTCGCTTTTTTTTATTTATGCAGAAGCAGTGCTACGAAAACAAATAAGTTTTTAACACGAAAACGTTTTCGAGAAAGATTGAATTAGCAACTGTTAATTTTTTTAATACCTTTATTAAGTATTCATTAAACAATTAACTTTAAAAGATGTTCCATTTTAAAGAAATCCTTTTTTTAATGGTGTTTTGCTGCTTTTTTCAAAGCGGATTTTCTCAAGTTGGAATTAATACATCAACTCCAATGAGTACATTGGACATTAATGGAAATTTAACCATTAAAGAAATAGGTATTGTCAATTCTAATGTTGCTGGTTCAGCAGTTTTTAATGGTGGACCATCAGGAAGTGCAACACCAATTAATGATGGAGTTTATATTTCATTGACTCCTACAACGGGCAATCAAGAATTTATTTTACCCAATGCCGTTAATGTTCCGGGAAGAATCTATATACTAAGAAATATATCAAATTCAGTGACAGCTCAAATATACACTTTTGGAGGTAATTTCTTTTCTAAAGATTCAAGTTCAATTACTGCTTCACCTCTAAACATGCCACCAAATGCACTTTTAAAAACAGTAATTGTGCTTAGTGATGGGCAAAACTGGACTTATATTTTCTAAGCAACTTTATTGATTTTTTTAATCAAATCAAACATTGGACATTTTTTACAACGTTTTTTTTCACCCTTTATGTATTTCTCACAACAAGAAGATTTGCAGTTATCAGAAATTTTTAATTTTTTAATTAAATTTTTCTTTTTTTTCTTTTTCTCTATTTGTTTTTCTTCTTTGCTCAAGGCTATAAAATAAAAATAACACTACAAAAGTAATGTTATTTTTATAAATTCTAAATTAAAATAAAATTATTTAAGATTTGTTACAGCAGCACTTGTTACTGATAGAATTTGAATGTCTCTATCAAATAAATATAATCCGCCTCTATCTTCACCAATTAAATTAATTTTATCTAAAATAGTTTTTGCTTGAGCTTCTTCTTCAATTTGTTCAGCAACATACCATTGTAGGAAATTGTGTGTTGCATAATCTTTTTCTTCAAAAGTTATGTGTACTAGTTTGTTTATAGAATCAGAAACAAAAAGTTCATGTTTGTATAATTCTTCAAACATTTCTTTAAAGTTGCCAAAGCTAGTTTTGGGTGCTTTTAAGTCGGTTACAATAGAATGACCTCCTCGTTCGTTTACATATTTTATCAATTTCAACATATGTTGACGCTCTTCATCAGATTGGGCATACATAAATTGGGCAACACCTTCAAGTCCTTGAATTTCAGCCCAACATGCCATTGATAAATAGGTTTGCGAAGATTCTGCTTCGATTCGTATTTGCTTATTTAAAGCGGCTTCTATATTTTTTGATAACATAATCTGTCAGTTTTTTGGTAAAGTTACAAATTTATTGATACATCAAATCTTGAAAAAAAGTTAAAAATTCTCCAACATGATATCCATCCATTAATCCATGATGAACGTGTAGAGACATTGACATTGTTTTTTTACCATTTTCATCCATCATTTTTCCAAAAGATATTTTCGGGCAACTGTCGGGCCAAGTGAAACTTCTTGCATGTGAAAAAGAAGTAAAGTTAATCCAAGGTAAAGCCGAAAAATGAATTAGATTTTCAGAATATTCTCTAGTAAAAAGTCCTGTTGTAGTTTGTATTCTCGCTATTTCTTTTTTTGTATTTTCTGCAAATTCGTTTAAATCTTTTGAATATTCTATTTGTGAAAATCCAAAGGTTTTGTCCTCTCTTAAGATGGTTGAAGAAACATCAATTCTATCAAAAATATAAACTTCATTGTCAATTATTCTGTAACGAAAAGGTTCATATTGATTAACTGCTGTCAATGTTTTAAACAAATAATAAGTAAAAAACGAAACACCAAGTTCTTTAGCTTTATCATAAGCTTTGGTGCAATCAACTGTTATGGTTACACCAAAAAAAGGTTCTTCCATTTGTTTGAAAAACAGAAAATGTTCTTTACGATTCCAAGCTTCTAAGTTTAGTTTTTGTTTCATTTTTCAGACACGAATTACACGAATTACACGAATTAGCACGAATTGTATGTTTATTAATTACACAAATTTTGAATTATTTCAACAAAATTGGTAAAACATCTGTGATTTTTTCTAATGATTTAAAGTTGATGTGTTCTACTTCAAAATCAATTTTTTCATACTCCCAAGTGGTGTGATAGGCAATATGATAACCATGTCCGCCAATGTTTAAAACCGGCAAAACATCAGATTTTAAGGAGTTTCCAATCATGATAAAATCTTCGGGTTTTGTGTCTAAACGACCTAACATTTTTTCGTAATCCAATTCTTTTTTGTCACTCATTACTTCAATATGGTGAAAATAATGACCAATTCCGGAATCGTGTAATTTTCTATGTTGGTCTTTCAAATCGCCTTTGGTTGCAACAACAAGTTTGTATTTTCCTTTTAATTGCTGTAAAACATCTTCTACTTCGGGTAAAAGTTCAACTGGTTTTTGAAGTAAATCTCTACCAATAGCAATAATTTTTTTGATGCCTTGTCCTGATATTTGATCATTGGTCAATTCTAAAGAAGAATCAATCATAGAAAGTGTAAATGCCTTGATTCCAAACCCATACAAAGGAAGATTTTTCACTTGATGACTTAAAATCAATTGTAAAATTTCTTGCTTGGAAGCATAATCAGAGAATAGTTCACAGAATTTTGCTTGAGCTTCATCGAAATAAGGTTCGTTATGCCAAAGAGTGTCATCAGCATCAAAAGCAATTATTTTTGGATTCATGAATAGTTATTTACAAAATTGACGCTCCATTTTGAACTCCATCAGCGCTTGGATTTACGAAAACCAGTTTTCCTTCAACGTTATTGGTCATCAAAATCATTCCTTGACTTTCAACGCCACGCAAAGCTCTCGGTGCTAAGTTTACTAAAACTGTAACACGTTTTCCAACCACTTCTTCTGGTGAGAAATGTTCTGCAATTCCTGAAACTATAGTTCTTACATCAATTCCTGTATCAACTTTTAAAACTAAAAGTTTGTTGGCTTTTGGCATTTTTTCAGCTTCTAAAATAGTTCCAACACGTAAATCTAATTTTGAAAAATCTTCAAATGTTGAAGTTTCTTTTTGTGGTTCTACAACTTGATTCTCCATAACATTTGCTTTTTTTGTAGCTTCTAGTTTGTCTATTTGTTTTTGAATTTCGGCATCTTCTATTTGAGCAAATAAAATTTCAGCTTGTCCAATTTGATTTCCAACTGGAAGTAAATCGGTTTTTTCAGAAACATCTTTCCAACTCAAATTCAAATCGGTTTTTAGAATCCCTGATAATTTACAAGCTGTAAATGGCAAGAAAGGTTCAGATAAAACTCTCAAAGCAGCTGCAATTTGTAATGCTACATACATTTGAGTTTTTACTCTTTCTGGATTTTCTTTTACCATTTTCCATGGTTCTTCGTCGGCTAAATATTTATTTCCTAAACGAGCCACATTCATTAATTCGCCTTGAGCTTCTCTAAATCTGAATCTTTCAATTGACGAAGAAATTACAGCAGGATAGGCTTTTAATTCAGCTAAAGTTTGTTCGTCTACCTTTGTAAAATTATTTGGAGTTGGAACAATTCCATCATAATATTTATTAGTTAAAACCACTACACGATTGATGAAATTTCCTAAAATAGAAGCCAATTCGTTATTATTTCTTGCCTGAAAATCTTTCCAAGTGAAGTCATTGTCTTTTGTTTCTGGAGCATTTGAAGTCAATGCATAACGCAAAGAATCTTGTTTATCTGGAAAATCTAATAAATATTCGTGTAACCAAACTGCCCAATTTTTTGAAGTAGAAAGTTTGTTTCCTTCCAAATTCAAAAACTCATTTGCAGGAACGTTATCTGGTAAAATAAAACTTCCTTCTGCTTTCAACATTGCAGGAAAAATAATGCAATGGAAAACAATATTGTCTTTTCCAATAAAGTGAACTAATTTCGTGTCAGCGTCTTTCCAATAAGGTTCCCAATCTTTTTCTTCACGAGCTGCCCATTCTTTGGTTGACGAGATGTAACCAATTGGTGCATCAAACCAAACATATAATTTTTTTCCTTCCGCACCTTCAACTGGAACGTCAATTCCCCAATCTAAATCACGTGTTACTGCTCGAGGTTTTAATCCGTCGTCTAACCACGATTTTACTTGTCCAAGAACATTAGTTTTCCAATCTTTAGCATGACCCACTAAAATCCATTCTTTAAGAAAATCGTCGTATCTATCTAGAGGTAAAAACCAATGTTTAGTAGATTTTAAAATTGGAGTTTCACCTGTAATTGTTGATTTTGGATTGATTAAATCAGTTGCATTTAGTGTCGAACCACATTTTTCACATTGGTCGCCATACGCTTCTTCGTTGCCACATTTTGGACAAGTTCCAACCACAAATCTATCTGCAAGAAACTGGTCGGCTTTCGCATCATATAATTGCTCAGTTACTTCTTCAATAAAGTCGCTGTTATCGTATAATTTTCTAAAAAAATCAGAAGCAGTATCGTGATGGATTTTGGAAGAAGTTCTAGAATAATTATCAAACGAAATTCCAAAATCAATAAACGATTGACGAATAATTCCGTCGTATTTATCTATAACTTGTTGTGGAGTTATTCCTTCTTTTTTGGCTTTCATCGAAATAGCAACGCCGTGTTCATCACTTCCGCAAATAAACGCGACATCTTTTCCTTGTAATCTTAAATAACGTGCATAAATATCAGATGGAACATAAACTCCGGCTAAATGCCCTATGTGAATTGGTCCGTTGGTATAAGGCAATGCTGCCGTTATGGTATATCTTTTTGGATTTTCTAACATGATAAAATTCGGTATATATCTTGCAAAAATAAGCAATAGATTTCAATTCAACTTAATTTATATATTTGTAGTTCAGTTTTAAAAACAAAAATGAAGAAATTTACATTCTATATTCTAATTTTTATTTTCTCAATAAACCTTCAAGCTCAAAAAAAGATGATATTTCCACCTAATTTAAATAAAGGCGATACCGTTGCTATTGTAGCAACAGCTCGTAAAAACATTGAAGACAATTTAAAACCCGCGATTTCTTGGTTAAAAAATTGGGGTTTAGAAGTAGTTGTTGGTTCTACAATTGGTTTAGACAATAACCAATTAGCAGGAACTGATGAGCAACGAGCAGCCGATTTTCAAGAGCAGTTAGACAATCCTAACATCAAAGCTATTTGGTGCGTTCGTGGTGGTTATGGAACTGTTAGAATGATCGATTTATTAGATTTCACAAAATTTAAGCAATCTCCAAAATGGATAGTTGGTTTTAGTGATGTTACCGTTTTACACAGTCATTTGAATACAATGGGTTTTGCATCAATTCACGGAATTATGCCAGTGAGTTCTAAAGCTAGTGAAGAAGCAAAAGAGACTTTAAGAAAAACTTTGTTTGGTGAACCTTTGCAATATAAAGTTCCATGTGAGTTTATGAATAAATACGGAACAGCCAAAGGTGAATTAGTTGGAGGAAATCTATCTATTTTATACAGTTTATTTGGTTCGCCATCGGCTATAGATTGTTCTGATAAAATTCTATTTATTGAAGACTTAGATGAATATCTGTACCATATTGATAGAATGATGATGAATTTAAAACGCAATGGTTGTCTTGAAAGTTTGAAAGGAATCATTGTTGGAGGAATGACTAAAATGAAAGACAACGAAATTCCTTGGGGAAAAAATGCACTAGAAATTATTCAGGATGTTACTAAAAATTACAATATTCCTGTCATTTATAATTTTCCTGCTGGTCACATGGCAGATAACCGAGCTTTAATTTTTGGAAAACAGGTTACAATGGAAGTGAACGATTTAGAGAGTAAAGTGGTTTTTGAATAACTGAAAACCGAAAACTGAAAACCGAAAACTGAAAACTGAGACTGAAAACTGAGACTGAACATGGCAGAACACAACGATTTAGGAAAACTTGGAGAAGAATTAGCTGTAGACTTTCTGCAACACAATGGCTATGATATTCTTGAAACTAATTGGACGTTTCAAAAAGCCGAAATCGACATTATCGCCCAAAAAGAAAATACACTTGCTATTGTTGAGGTAAAAACTCGTTCCTCACTTGAGTTTGGATTGCCTCAAGATTTTGTAAAGCCAAAAAAAATCCAACTTTTGGTCAAAGCCGTAAATGAATATTTGATTTCCAATGATTTGGATTTAGAAGTTCGATTTGATATTATTTCGGTTTATAAAGAAGACAATGAGTTGAAGATAGAGCATTTAGAAGACGCCTTTTTTTACTTTTAAGATTAAACAATTTATAAAAAATATACATTTATTTAACGATTATTGTTAACTAATCGCATTTTTATTAACTTTACCATATGCCTTTACAATAAATACTATGAAATCGCCATTTACAACAAGTTTGAGTACGCAATTGAAAAATCATCGAACTCCATGAAAAATAAAATCAATTGTGAGATAAATACCAATAAATAAAAAGGCGATACCATATATGCCCCCTAACAAATAACTTTAACATATATGAAAAAAATCTTTACAATTGCCTCATTGTTTAGTTTTGTTTTCTTGTTTGCACAGAATCAAGTTGCAAAAAGGATTCAAGAGTTAGAAACATCGAGAGTTGTTTTTAGGCCTTTTACGGTTTTAACAGTCTCACAAAATATACCAGATGAAAACATAAATAAAGTTGTCACTGATGCCACATTAGCAACAATTAAAACCACTGTTGTTAATGACATCGTTGCTAATAAATATGAATTTATAGAATTGTCTTTTCCTTACAATGGGTCAATTGTAAAATTAGATTTATACAAAGTAAATTTATTTGCAGAAGGTTTTCATGTTGATACCGATAAAGCAAAAAATATAGCTTATGAAAAAGGAGTTCACTACCGTGGAATTGTTAAAGGTGATTACAATTCTGTTGCCTCTTTCAATTTCTTTCCAAACGAACTAAATGGAGTTGCATCCAATAATGAATTAAATAATTTAGTAATTGGAAAACTAAACAAAATAAATAATGTTAATGACTATATTGTTTATTCCGATTCTAAAATGCAGGTTGGGAGTGGTTTTGAATGTTCCTATAAAGATGATGAATCACTTCATAACGATGAACCAACAATTGTAAATAGAGAAGTAAATAGTTTAAAATGTGTTACCATGTATTTTGAAATTGATTACAACTTATTTCAGTTAAATGGTAGTGATACTGCAACAACTACTAATTGGATGACTTCGGTTTTTAATAATGTTCAATCGTTGTATAATGCAGATGACATTACAATATCATTGAAATCAATGTTTATTTGGACAACTCAAGATCCTTATGAAGGAATAGGTACATCTTCAGTGGATTATTTGTTTAAGTTTAATGAAGTTCGTCCAGTTTTTGATGGAGATTTAGGACAATTATTAGGAAATGACCCAGGTGGTTTGGGAGGAGTTGCTGTTGGAATAAATAGGTTATGTTCTCAAAATAATTTTAGTTATTCAGATATTGATACTATTACTGTTGAGAATATTCCAACTTACTCTTGGACTATTCTAGTAATTACTCATGAGTTTGGTCACTTATTAGGTTCAAGACATACCCATGCTTGCGCATGGAATGGGAATAATACAGCTATAGACGGTTGCGGTCAGCAATCAGGTTTTAATGAAGGTAATTGTCCGCAAGCACCAATTCCATCAACAACAGTAAAAGGAACTGTAATGAGCTATTGCCATCTGATTAGTGGTGTTGGAGTAAATTTTAGTAACGGATTTGGGTCACAACCTCGAAATACTATTTTAAACGCTGTAAATAACGGACCTTGTTTAAGTACAGATTGTATTAACACTTGTATTAACACCGTTTCATCAATTTCTATTAATAATGTTGGATTGGATACGGCAACTGTTTCTTGGGTTGATTCAAGTACTTTCACAGCCTGGAAAGTTAGAGTGTATCCTTTTGGGGCAACTCCAGGTAGTTGGGTTACTGTAACCACAAATAATTATGTAGTAAATGGTTTAAATTCTAATTCATACTATGTAGCAGAAATAAGTCCAAGTTGCGCAGCTGGTCTTGAAATTGGAGGAAGACGATTAATTTTTGTAACTGCAGCCAATTTCTGTAGTGGAATACAATTTACAGATTCTGGCGGTCCAACAGGTAATTATACCAATATGGAAACCGTAATAAGAACTATTATTCCAGATGTTGCTAATAACAATATTGTACTGACATTCTCAGCATTTTCACTTGAGGTAGATTATGATTATTTATATGTTTATAATGGAAATTCAACCGCGGCAACATTAATGAATCCTGGTGGTTCTACAGGAACAACTATTCCTGGTCCGTTTGTTTCTTCTGCAACAGATGGTTCTTTAACCGTTAAGTTTTATTCTGATCAAGGTGTAATTGATACAGG
>CANGUP010000074.1 GCA_947457105.1 Flavobacteriaceae bacterium | reverse complement strand
ATTTTTATAGTTTCAACTAGTTTTGATTAATACTGGTTTTTATTTTATTAAACTGGTTTTTGAGCAATGCAAACAGTTAAATAACCCTCAAAGTGCATAAATTTATCTAAAAATAAAAAGAATTTTCGTGTAATTTTATATTTAGTTACCCATTGTTTAAAAAGCGTATCTCGGTCCATAGTGGTTCTACTAATATAATTTAAACCGGCTGCTTTCATTTCATCTTTTAAATCATAAAACTTGTATTCTTTAGGCCAAGGCCAAACTTTTTTACCTAACATTCGTCCAATTAAATACGAAAGTCTGTAAGGAAAAGTATGATGATTTGGATAAGCAACAATTACATAACCTCCTTTTTTAGTAATTCGAGTATATGATTTTATAGCTTTTTCTCTAATGTCTTTGGTATAATGTTCTATAACTCCTGAATTATATGCTAAATCATAAGATTCGTTTGGGATAGAATTCATAGTAAACATATCTTCGCAAATACATTTAGTGCCTTTAAACTTTAAGTCGCTACATACTATTTCAACTTTTTCTAAAATAGTATGGTCATAATCTAAAAAAGCAGACTGGCTTAACGATTTATTAAGTAACATTAAACTAATTCCAGCTTCGCAACCGATCTCTATCGCTGACTGCAAATTATTTTCGGCTACTAATTTGTTTAGCACAACATTAAATTCTGCTTGAAAACTAGTTGGATTGTTGTATGCTTTTTTAATATGTTCAATGGTAATCCCTTTTGAGTAGTCTAACCAAGCTTGTTTTTGATCTTTTGACATTTTTTAATGATTATGTAAGTTTATTTTATTTTATTGTTTATTAAGAGTTTTATCTGTTAAGATTAGTCCTTCTTTGTTTGTTTCTTCATTTTTGAGATACACTGCCAATTGATAGGTGCCTTTTTTTAATTTAGAACTATCAATGGTTGCGTTAAAACCACAATCATCATTATTATAGTCTAATTTAAAAGCGGCGGTTACATCTGGTCTAGTTGCTTTTTGAACATTAAGTTTTGTTGTCTTTCCATCTTTTAATAATACTATTATAATCCTAGTTTTACTCGGTGACTGATTACTAAAAAAAGCCCATCCTGAAGCTTTAATAACGTTATTGCTGTTTTCAAATGCATCTATGTTACTAATAAAACTTTGTCCAACTAACGTTTCATTAGGTTTGATTTTCGAAATTATTTGATTGATATCGGCTGCTTCTTGTTTGTTTTTTTGTTCTTCAAAATTTGCCTTACTCTCCTCCACTATTTTTTTATCCAATTCCACCTCATCTTCTGGGAAGATATCTTCTTTTGTTTTTATTCGTTCATCGCCTCGCCACACAAAACCTCGAAGTTTTCTTGCGTTTTCAGGTAAATCTTTTTCTGGATAAATATCACCATCTACATTGTTGAAAAAAGTAATTGTTTCTACTTTACTTTTATCATCCATTATCATATTAATCTTGCTACTAACATTTTTGTTGATACCTATCAGTTCGTTTTTATCATTTCGCATGTAATAAACAACCTCAGTATTCTTAACAACATCGACTTCATGAAGTATGTTTTCTAGAAATTTTCCATAAAGATTTAAACCTTTTATCTGGTTAAAACCGTCGCCAATTGTATCTTTTGAAATAATAAAAGTATTATTTAACACTTTAAGTGAGTCTAGTTTTTCTGTTTTATTGTCACCTATCAAATGCATTACATCACCTGTTAGTTGGTTTTCAAAATTCCAAAGAATTGGTTTGTTTATAAGTTGTGTTAGTCCTCTTTTTTGATCAGAATGAATAGAATCACACTTACCACTTAAATCTGTTTTGAAAAAACGTACATTTTTTTGTCCTCTCACAATTCGTTCGCCAGTTTTCCCTGTTAAATACAACTTTTTAGCGTGAACAAACATCGAATCTTTTTCAACCTTATAGCGAATTGAAGCGTGCTTAGTCATATAAACAGAGTCCTTTTGTTTAAAAACTTCGCCATAATGGCCTCTGATGATGGCTTTATTAATGGAATCTGTAATTTTTACATTATTTGTTCCAGAGGCATATTCGATTTTCCTATCGTAATATAAACTGTCTCCTTCTATCAATCTGTCTTTGTATTTTATATACGATTTTTGGAGAAAATGTCCTGTATTGTTCTTGCTGTTATAATGTCCGTTTTCTGTGTAAATAAAGGTTTCTTTACTAACAATAGTTGATGGTCCTTTTAAGTCAGAATTTCCTTGGGTTGTTTTATAATCTAAATGATTTGTCTTTATAGTATATTCTGGATTTTTTAACTCAACAGCAGATAAAAATTGGTATTTTTTTTCCTTTAAATAATAACGTCCTGCTTTACTTTTTAAAGTGTTGTTTTTATTTACTATGGTTCCGTTTGAATTAAAATAAGCTTCTTGAGTGTTTCGGTCAAAATGAATAGTATCAGTTGTCATTGTTGACTCTGGTGAAGTCATAACCACATTTCCTGCCGCAAATGCTTTTTTGATATTTCCATTATACTCGGCATATTTACTATTTAAATAAAGTGTGTCGCCTTGTACCATTTGAACATCTCCAAATGCTTTTATGTAGTTTTCTTTCTGATAATAATAGGCTTTGTTGCAAGTCATTATTGCGCCATCATGACTAAGTCTTACATTACCTGTTAAAAGTACTGTGTCTGGAACTTCAAATTGATTAATATCTGAGAAATCAGAATTTTCAATAACAATTGTTTTTGCTTTTTGTGCAAATACAAATGCAATGTTTATAATTAGAAAGCTCAGTGTAAATATCGTCTTTTTCAAAAGTACTGTTTTGTTGGAAAATTATATTTTATGAATTGATAAACTCCTAAATAAAATTTAAATTTTACATGCTTTTAAACTTTCTTTCCAATCCTTAATTTCAACTTGAAAAACCTTTTTTATTTTAGTTTTATCTAAAACACTAAAAGCTGGGCGTTTTGCTGGTGTTGGAAAACTTGTTGTTGGTATAGCGCTTAAATTTATTTTGATACTATTTATTTCAAATATTTCCTTAGCAAAATCATACCATGAACATTGTCCTTCGTTTGAGAAGTTGTAAATTCCAAAAAGGTTGTAGGCTGTAGGCTGTAGGCTGTAGGTTTGAGTGATAATTGAAATCAAAGCTTCGGCTAAATCAACTGCGTTTGTTGGTGTTCCAATTTGGTCATTTACTACTGATAAACTATCTCTTTCGGAAGCTAGTCGAAGCATGGTTTTCATGAAGTTATTTGCGAATTGCGAGTAAACCCATGATGTTCTAATTATGAAATAATTATCAAATGTTTCTTGAATCGCTTTTTCTCCTTGTAATTTTGTCAAACCATAAACTCCAGTTGGATTTGGTGTGTCTTCCTCTTTATAAGACGTTTTATTAGTGCCGTCGAAAACAAAATCAGTAGAAATATGAATTAAAATAATGTCATATTCCTTACAAGCCTCAGCTAAGTTTCTTGCGCCAATTACGTTTATTAATTGTGCTTTTTCTGGTTCACTTTCTGCTTTATCAACTGCTGTGTAGGCTGCTGCGTTTAAGCAATAGTTTGGTTTGTACTTTATAAAAACAGCTTCACAACTTTCTTTTTTAGTAATATCTAAATCTGAAGAAGAGCAAAAAACAAAATCTATTTCTGGATAATTTCCTGAAATAGATTGTAACGCTTGTCCTAGTTGTCCGTTTGCTCCTGTTACTAAAACTACCATACTTTTTTTGCGTTTTTTAAATTGGGAAGTAGTTGGTCTTTTTCAGAAATTATTAATTCATCAACATCAAATTGCCAATCAATATTGATATCTGAATCGTTATATTTTATTCCGCCTTCGCTTTCTTTGTTATAAAAATTATCACATTTATAAAAGAAGGTGGCTTTTTCACTCAAAACCAAAAATCCATGAGCAAATCCTCTTGGAATAAAAAACTGTTTTTGGTTATCACTAGAAAGTAAAATAGCAATATGTTGCCCAAAAGTTTCAGAATCTGGTCTTATGTCTACTGCAACATCAAGTACTTCTCCATTTAAAACTCTTACAAGTTTTGCTTGAGCATGTTCTCCTGTTTGATAATGCAATCCTCTAAGTACTCCTCTCGAAGAGTAAGATTGATTGTCTTGAACAAAATGTACTTTTTCTCCTGTTCCTTTTTCAAAAGTTTGTTCATTAAAGCTTTCCATAAAAAAACCTCTTTCGTCTTTTATGATTTTGGGCTCTATAATAAAACATCCTTTGAGTTTAGTTTCTGTAAAAATCATGTCAAATGTCAAATTCAATGTAAATTACTTCATCTGTTCGAACATAGTTCTCGGTTAAAAAGCAATTTTAACATTTAAGTTTATGTGTATTCTCTTGTCTATTTCTTTATTCTTTTCTCTTTATTCTTCTAATAAACTCATTAAATGTAATCCGTAACCGCTTTTCAATAATGGTGTTGCAAGTTCTTTTAATTGTTTAGCGTCTATAAATCCCATTTTATATGCCGCTTCTTCTATTGCTCCAATTTTCAATCCTTGGCGTTCTTCAATTACTTGTACAAACTGTCCGGCTTGCATTAATGATTGAAAAGTTCCCGTATCTAACCACGCGGTTCCTCTATCGAGAATACTAACTTTTAGATTTCCTCTTTTTAAATATTCTTTATTAACATCAGTTATTTCAAGTTCACCTCGATGACTTGGTTTTATATTTGCTGCCACTTCAATAATGGAATTATCATAGAAATAAATTCCAGGAACTGCGTAATTTGATTTTGGTTTTTCAGGTTTTTCTTCTATTGAAAGAACGTTTCCGTCTTTATCAAAATCAACCACTCCATATCTTTCTGGATCATGAACGTGATATGCATAAATAATTCCTCCTTCTGGGTTACTATTTGCTTGTAACAATTCAGCTAAACCTGTTCCGTAAAAAATATTATCACCAAGAATAAGAGCTGCTTTATCATTTCCTATAAACTCTTTTCCAATAATAAATGCTTCTGCAAGACCATTAGGGTTTTCTTGAACAGCATATTCAAAACGACAACCAAATTTTTTTCCATCGCCTAATAATTGTCTAAATAAAGGCAAATCGTGTGGTGTCGAAATGATCAGTATTTCATTAATTCCTGACCACATCAATGTTGAAAGTGGATAGTAAATCATTGGTTTGTCATAAATAGGCATTAACTGTTTGCTTACAGCAAGAGTTAATGGGTGTAATCTAGTTCCTGAGCCACCGGCTAAGATAATTCCTTTCATATGCTTAAATTTTATTTATCATTGGTGTATATGGTATCGCCGCTTTATATGGTTTTATACAAACTTGTCGTTAATAGCGAGATCATAAATTTCTATTTTGTTTTAGTTGACTGATTCTTATAAAAAGCTAGAAATAGAGAAATAAGCATAAATAAAGAAATAAATAGTATTGGTAAAATCAGCTTCATCTTTCCATTTGTTCCTTTGGTATTTATAATATTTGGAGTTATGCTAATGTCTTTTATAAAAGATTCTATTTTAACTAATTGTATTTTTTGAGTAGCAATTTCACTAATTAGTTTGTTTTTTAACTCAAACATTCCGTTTATCTCGCTGTTTTCGTTATTGTATATTAGATTATTACTCTTGTTGTTGTTAGAAATATTTTTAGATATTACACTAATAAGCGAGTCTATTTGAACGATTTCTTCTTCGTTCTTCTTCATTTTTATTAATATATTTTCCTTATTAATTTTTGAAATCTGATTCATGTAATCATCATTATTCAAATATTTTAATAAAGGTTTAATAATGTCATCTAATTCTATTCTACCGCTTGATGATATAAGTAAAGAATGATACGGATAATTTTTACTTGTAAGTTCATCTTCAATTACTTTATTAATATCATTACTTTCTGCTAGTAATTTTATTACTTCAAAGTTTTGAGTATTTTGAGCATTTGAAGCGATTGCAGTATTATTATTCACAAAATTATATAGATCAACTATTGGTTCTATTTTTATATTTTGTATTTTATCTGAATTGTTAATCCCAATACTTTTAAAAAATGTCTGGTCTTTTTCAGATAATCTTGATTTAATCAAGTCTATTTTTGAATATAAATAATCAACTCCTCCACTTGGCGCAACAATTATTTGACTATCATAATTTTTATTTGAATCTAAAAAATAACCTAATCCCGCTCCAATTATAAATAATAATACTAGGATTAAGGCTTTTCTTTTAAAAAACAATATCAAATTAAAAATCGACATTAAAACAGTGTCATATAATCCACTAATTTTTTTTGAAATATCAGATAAATCAATTTCTTGATTGTAGTTATTTTGAGAATTTGTACTCATAGAAATATGTTATTTTACGTTGAAAATTTGTTCTAATATTTTAATTGTAATCAAATAAGTTGGCTTTACTCCTGTTGTTCCAAGTCCGCCTGAAGCTAATGTACTTCCTGTTTCTAAAGGATTATCTGAAGCATAATAAGCATAACGAACTTTTACGTTTGGATTGATGCTTTTTCTAATTTTAGATGCTGATTGAATCGCTTTTTGATAATAAGCACCTTCCATTTCTAGACCAATTACGCTCCAAGTTGATTCGTGAAAGAACTTCAATAAATCTTTATTTTGAAGTGATGTTCCTAAAACAGTAATCATTGGACCAGCAAAAACTGGAATTCCGTTTCCTTCAAGCATTTCGGCAGTTAGTTCATTTTCAAAGAAATAATTGTCTGCTGTTCCTTCATTAATATGAGCATTTGGAATCATAATATCTCCTTTTCCGCCTTCTAGAATTCCTGCTTTACCCATTATGGAAACCGATTCTACATTAAGTAAAATTTTATCTTTTCCATTTTTGTAAGGTTTCAACAATTCATCAATAGTTTCGTAAGCTTGTTCTCCAAAAGCATAATCCATTACAATAATCACCGGATTGTCTTTTCCGACTTTTGCATTTGGAAATGCCGATTTTATCCAATCAATTTTTGAAGTGTCAAATATTTGAACGTCAATATTAGTTCCAGATTGGTCTGGAAGCGATATCATTCCATGTTTTAATGCAAATTCTTCAACTTTATCACGAACATCATGCGCACCTTGTTTACTCAATTCTTCAAAAATATCAAAATCTGATTTGCCTTTGAATTTTGGTCCTAGAACATGCGTTGCAAAAATCGAATTCATAACACTATGCATGTTTGCACTAATAATATGAATTGGTCTTCCTAGTAAATTGTTTTCTTTTAAAACTTCTTTGATATTGGTTGCCCAAATTTCACCGTGAATGTGGTGTCCAAGACGTTCTCTTAAAATCGGACTGAAAGTAATTGTTCTTTTGTTATTGTCAACCACTTCTTCAATGGCAAGTTTTCCTAACCAATAAATTACGTGAAGAAATCTGTCTGGTTTTTCTTTGGTTCCAAAAGAATCATAAATATCTAAAACCTCAACAAACGTTCTTCCCAAAACATTTGCAGCGTGAGAAATGGCTTTCTCTTTTTCAATTTGAGTTAGTTTTTTTGTTTGTAAAGCGGCTTGTTCTAATTTTTGCCAATCGCGAGAAATTCTTCCTTCTTCATCAATTAAAACTCTGTCTTTAATTTTGTGAGATTCGATGAAAATGAAAGTCAAATGCGTCAAAATATCATAAATATCGGAACGTCCGCGAGTAATTTCTACATTCATTTGTTCTTCATCAATTCGGTAACAATTTCTTCTACGTTTTGGTGGAACAATGGCTTGAAAATGTGATTTCGAATACCCTTCATCTGAAGTTAAGTTGATGTAACGGCATTCTTCAATTCCTACTGGAAGTCTTTCTATTACGTAAAGTAAACCGTTAAGTTCTACTTTCTCTTCTACGATACTTCCGTAAATTTCTGGTCGAAGCTCTAATAAAGCTTCTCTTAAAGTTTCTCCTGAAACACCCATTGGTTTGTAAAAACCTCTGTTAAATAAATGTCTCATGGTAATGTACAATCGTTCGATAGCTGCCGACGATTCTTGCGCTCTTGAGCGCGAAATGTTTTTAATTTCCTTCATTAAATTTTGTTTTCTAACCCACAAATATACTGATTTTATAGTTTAGTTGGTTAGGATAAGGTTAATTGCCGGCTCATTTATCATCATTTTGCTCACCGAACCATCGAGATTGAATTTTTGTTGTTTGCTCCATTTTCCGCCAAAATATTCAAATTGAAAATCTTTTTCAACAAAATTATACAGTAAGAATGGGTAATATTTTTTTTGGGTTTTTGTTGTGTTCGAATTAAAATCTGTAATTGTAGTTTCAAGTTTATTTTTATCAATAAGTAATTTTTCAAATCCCACAAAAAGTCCTGATTTTGGCATAGTAAGATTCAAATCTGAAATGTCAAAAGCATGATTGTTTACACCTTTTTTTACACTTAGTATCAAATCTTTTTTTAATAACTCTTTTGATGGAAAACCTAAGGAATCAACGGCATAAAAATGTAATTTTATCGTGGCGTTTTCTATTTTGCTATCGGTTAAAACAGTAACTTTTTTTATGTACTTTGTTGCTTTATAGGACGATTTGTATGGAAAAAATTTAGCTACAATTTTTGGGCCATTATCAAATGCTTGTGAAATTGAATTTTTGGTTTTGCCTATTTCAATTTGCTTAGTTTCTTTACTATTAGAAAGCACTATTTCATCTAGTAAATATTCTACCGACTTTAATTTTACTTCTTTACTTTCTGATATTTTTACCATTTTTTTCTCAAAACCTATTGCTGTAAAAATCAAGTTTTTACTTTTTTCTGTAGTATAAATTTCAAATGTTCCGTTTTCTTCTGAGCTAGCGCCAATATTCTCATTCTCAACCCAAATATTTACATAAGGAATAGGATTTCCTGTCAAACTATCTTTTACAACTCCTTTAATTTGAGCCGATAAAGAAATTGAAAATAAGAGAAATAAAATAGAAATTTTTTTCATCAATTTGTTAAAATGAGGTTTATTGCAGGAGCCATAACTTTATTATCCCACGGTTTTGTTTCTTTAACTTTGATTTTATTTATTTTTGATTTTTTCCATTTTCCTCCGGAATAGCGAAAGGAATTTTCTACTTCTGAATAATTAATAACCAAAGATGGAGCATAATTTACAGTGCTTTGTTTTATTTTGTTATGAGTATATTCGAAAAGATATTTGTTTTCCTCAATGATAAGCCATTCCAAGCCAATGATAATTCCATTGTTTGGCATCTTAATTTTATATTTTGAAATGTCTACAACGTTTTTTCTCATTCCTTTTTTGACCGTAACAAAGACGTCTTCGAATAACATATCTTCATCAGGTAAGGTGTCTTTTAGTTGAAATATTCTGATTTTTAATTTGGCATCTTTTTTCTCACTATCTGATAAAAATACTATTTTTTTTAAAAAAGGTGTTTCAGAATTGTTTAATTCGTAAGTAAATAACTTGCCATAAATCCAAGGTTTATCACCAGATAAATGTTTGTGGTGAATTTTTTTAGAATCACCAATTTCTAATTCTTTAGTGTATTTAAGTTTAGATATTTCTACATTTTCTAACTGATATACAATTGGATTTAGAGTAATTTCGAATGTTTCAGAAAGTCTACAAATCTTAGTTTCAAATCCAATCGCAGAAAAAACAAGTTTTTTTTCTTTTGAGGTATTTATTTCAAATGTCCCATTTTCTTCAGATGTAGTTCCAATATTCTCATTTTCAACCCAAATGTTTACATAAGGAATAGGATTTCCTGTTAAGCTATCTTTTATAACGCCACGAATTTGTGAAAAAGTAAATTGTGAAATTAAAAGTAAAATCCAAACTAGTGTTTTTTCTCTCATTTTTATCCTATTTCTAAAAAAAATCAGCAATTTTTCTATCGTTAGATAGTCTTGGCAACTTATTTTGACCACCTAATTTTCCAATAGATTTCATGTATCCTTGGAATCCGTTTTTAGCAACTTTTTTTATTACCAATGTTCGCAATACTTTTCCAACTATTAAATCATCGTAATACACATTTTGCTTGCGCATAGCGTTGTCAATTTTTAACGCAAATTCTTCAAGATTATTGGGTTCTTCCGAAACTTCGGAATCAAATTCGATAAACCATTCGTGATATGGTAAACCCTCTTTTGGTGCAATTTGTGGCGCAACTGTAAACTCGTTCACACGGATGTCTGTATTTTCCATAGCTTCTTGTAAAGCGAGTTCGACTTCTTTACCAATAACGTGTTCGCCAAAAGCAGAGATATAATGTTTAATTCGACCCGAAACGATAACTCGATAAGGTTTTAAACTTGTAAACTGAATCGTGTCACCAATGTTATAGGCCCAAAGTCCAGCGTTGGTGGAAAGAATTAAAACGTAATTTATATTTAGTTCAACTTCACCGATTGTATATCGTTTGGGATTTTCTGTGAAAAATTCGTCGGCTTTAACAAATTCGTAGAAAATTCCTGAATTCAAGAGCAACAACATTCCTTTTTCTTTTTGAGAATCTTGGTAAGCAAAAAATCCTTCAGAAGCTGGAAACAATTCAATAGAATCTACTTTTCTTCCAATTAAATTTTCAAACTTGGCACGATAAGGTTCGTAATTTACACCACCATAAATAAATAAATTAAAGTTTTTGAAAAGTTCTCCAACTGGTTTTTGTGCTTTTTGATGTAATTTTTCGAAATACATTTGCACCCAAGAAGGAATTCCTGAAATCACCGCCATATCTTCCTTGAATGTTTCTTCAACGATAGCATCAACTTTAGTTTCCCAATCTTCAATGCAATTGGTTTCCCAACTTGGCATTCTATTTTTTTGTAAATATTTTGGAACAAAATGCGCAACAATTCCGGAAAGACGACCTAATTTAATTCCGTTGTTTTCTTCCAATATCGGACTTCCTTGTAGAAAAATCATTTTACCATCAACAAAATCGGCTTTTCCTGTTTCGTGAATGTAACTCAAAATCGCATTTCGCGCCGCTTGAATGTGAAAAGGCATCGATTCTTTAGTCAGTGGAATATATTTTGCACCCGAAGTTGTACCTGATGTTTTTGCAAAATAAAGCGGTTTTCCTTTCCAAAGAATATCTTCTTCACCTTTTACAACTCGGTCAACATAAGGTTTTAATTCTTCGTAATCCCTTATTGGAACTTGATTAGCAAAATCTTCAAAAGTTTTGATTTTATTGAATTTGTGATCTTTTCCAAACTGCGTTTCTTTCGCTTGACGAATTAAATCATTAAAAACTTGTTGTTGTGTTTCAACAGGATTTGAAGCCCATTTTTGAGTTTTATTATGAATTGACTTAGCAAATAGCTTGGCTGCAATTGATTTTATCGACATATTTATTCGTTAGGAAAATTAATTTTAATTGCTTTTTCTATTTTGTAAAACATAAATCCCACAGCTACAATCACGAGAACTATTTGTAAAAAAATATTTGTTTTGAAACTTTCATTAAACCAAGGTAAAATCAATGAAACTATAAATAATTTAATTGCCGTAAACATCATTTGAATAGAAGAATATTTTTGAGAAAAATCCCATCTTTCTTGAGATTTCATAGAAGCATTTGTGCGATATCCATACAAATAGTTAATTTTTTTAGAAGGAAATTTATACATGATATATCCCATTATTAAAAAAACAATGCTAATGAAAGCAGACAAATGCATAATATTATCTAAATTAAACATAATCTTTTCTCTATTTTCTTTTCTCTGTTTTCTTTTTCTCTTCTTCGGCAACTTGTTTTCTCAGATTCATTTCGGCTTCAGTCGCTGTTAATTGTAAATCTGGTAAAGTATCAACAGATATTGCTAAGATGGAATCTTTATTGACTTTAGCATATTCTAAATTACCATTCAAAACTTTTTTTATGGATTCAAGATAAGCTTCGTTTTTCTTAATAGCAAACTCCAATGAATCTGATTTTAGAGCTAACTCTGTAGCGTTTTTTTTCAATTTTGTTGAAGTATAACCCGGAATATATTCCCTTAATGGTGTAAAAGCAATAATAAAAGTAGTCACAAAAATGATTAAAATAGCTCCAATTGAGGCAAAAACAAAGACATTCATCAAGGTTAATCTCAATGAAAAAACTTCTTCAAAAGTCTCATCATTTAAAATTACTAAACGATTTTTAGTGAAAAGATGTTTCTTTAATTTTTGCTTTTTGAGGCGCTTTTCAGACATGTTTTTTTATTATTATACAAATATAGAAAATTTGTTGAATTGCTATATTTATTAAGGTTTTTGGTTTTTAAAAAAATAAAATGAATAACCAAAAACTATATTAAACTTAAATTAATTGTAAAAATTTTTAGTAATCTCAATTCACGACCATTTTATTTTTACATTTGCATATTGTAAATAACTGAATTTAATTTTTAATAAATAAAAAAATGAATTTTTTAACTATATTTTTAGGGTTTATGCCAGGAGGATCTGAGTGGATACTTATCATTGTAGTGGTATTGTTGCTTTTTGGAGGTAAAAAAATTCCTGAACTAATGAAAGGATTAGGTTCTGGAATAAACGAATTTAAAAAGGCCTCAAAAGGTGAAGATCAACCTGCTGATTCTAAAAAAGAAGAAACTAAAGAGTAATCTTATTATGTTTAAAATAAAAAAATCCCAAATTCTATATTGTTTTAGAGTTTGGGATTTTATATTTACAGTATCATTGTAAGTTGTATTCTCTTCCTATCCTCATCAACCTCAACAACTTTTACTTGAACGTGTTGGTGGAGTTTTACGACTTCATTTACATCACTAACAAATCCTGCTTTTAATTGGGAAATGTGAACCAAACCACTTTCTTTTACACCAATATCTACAAAACATCCGAAAGCGGTGATGTTGTTTACAATTCCAGGTAAAATCATTCCTGTTCGGACATCTTTTATAGTTTTAACATTAGGGTCAAATTCGAAAACTTTGGCAGCTTTTCTTGGATCTAATCCTGGTTTTACTAATTCTTTCAGAATGTCTTTTATACCAAGAATTCCTATAGTTTCATTGGTGTAATTTTCTGGTTTTATTAAAGCGATTTTTTCTTTGTTGGCTATTAATTCGTTAACCGAAATTTTTAAATCTTTTGCCATTTTTTCCACAATTGGATAAGCTTCTGGATGCACCGCTGAATTATCTAAAGGATTTTTTCCGTTGTGAATTCTAACGAAAGCTGCAGCTTGTTGATACGCTTTTTCACCAAGTCTTGGCACTTTTTTAATTTGTTTTCTATCTTCAAATGGACCATTTTCTTGACGATAAGCAATAATATTTTCGGCCATCTTCTCTCCTATTCCACTAACATAACTCAACAAAGATTTACTTGCGGTGTTGATGTTAATTCCGACCGAATTCACACATCTAATCACGGTGTTATCCAATTCTTCTTTCAATTTTGTTTGATCTACATCGTGCTGATATTGCCCAACTCCTATAGATTTTGCATCAATTTTTACCAATTCTGCTAAAGGATCTGAAAGTCTTCTTCCAATTGAAACCGAACCTCGAACCGTTACATCATAATTTAGAAACTCGTCTCTTGCAATTTTACTTGCTGAATAAATGGATGCTCCAGCTTCTGAAACCACAAAAACTTGAACTGGTTTATCGAAAGCAATTTTCTTAATGAAAAATTCGGTTTCGCGACTTGCTGTTCCGTTTCCTATAGAAATGGCTTCGATGTTGTAAGCGTTTACCATCGATTTTATCTTTTTCATCGCCATTGCAGTTTCATTTTGCGGTTGATGCGGATAAATGGTTTCGTTATATAATAAATCACCTTTTTCATCTAAGCAAACCACT
>CANGUP010000073.1 GCA_947457105.1 Flavobacteriaceae bacterium | reverse complement strand
TGACATAATTTTAATAAATAAATATATTTAAAGATAAAAAAAATAGTTAAACAATTTTGTTTTTTTTGTTTATTTTTTTTTAAGTTTGATTAAACAAATAACTTAAATTTTTATTTTATGTCAAATTTATTATCAATTTCATTGGTTTCTAAAATGTTGCCTACTGACTATGTTGGATTTACATTTTTTATTGGATGCATGGCTATGATGGCAGCATCAGCATTTTTCTTTTTATCATTAAGTCAGTTTGATAAGAAGTGGCGTGTTTCAGTTTTAGTTTCAGGTTTAATTACCTTTATTGCAGCTGTTCATTATTTCTACATGAGAGATTATTGGGCAAGTTTTGGTGAATCACCAACTTTTTTCCGTTATGTGGATTGGGTTTTAACAGTTCCATTAATGTGTTTAGAGTTTTATTTAATTCTAAAAATTGCTGGCGCTAAACAATCATTATTATGGAAAATGATTATTTATTCTTTAGTAATGTTAGTTACAGGATATTTTGGTGAAGCAGTAGATCCTGGTAATGCTTGGATTTGGGGATTAGTTTCTGGAATAGCTTATTTCGCTATTGTATACGAAATATGGTTAGGTGAAGCGTCTAAATTAGCTGCTGCTGCTGGAGGAGAAGTTCTTGCATCACACAAAATTTTGTGCTGGTTTGTACTAGTTGGTTGGGCAATTTATCCATTAGGATACATGCTAGGAACTGACGGTTGGTACACAGGATTATTAGGTAAAGGAAATGTTGATGTTGCTTACAACATCGCTGATGCTATTAACAAAATTGGTTTTGGCTTGGTAATTTACAACCTAGCTGTTAAATCAACAAAAGAGTAGTTTTAAGTTTTTATTGGTTAAGCCGTCTTGTTCCCATAGCAAGGCGGTTTTTTTATTTAACATATATTAAATAAATAATTTTGTATATTGCTATCCTATTAAACAATAACGCTATTATGAAATCGCCATTAACTAAAAGTTTGTGCAAATACACACCAATGATTATAAAGGCGATACCATATGTTACCTTTAAAAAATAAAATTTAAACATATGAAAAAATTTGTTTTATTTACATTAATGGCTCTTTGTAGCATTACAAGTTATTCTCAAAAGAAAAAATCAACAATTAAAAAAGCGGTTGCAACTTCTAAAGGAGTTTTAGCTAAAGTTGATAACTTGGTAGCCGAAGTTAAAGCTGGTAATTTTCAATTGACTATTGATGGTAAAGACGCTATTGTTGTAAAACCTGCTGATGCAAAATTCATTCCAACTGATGTCAAATTGAAATCATTTATTTCTAGTGGCGTAAAATTATATCTATTGTCTTGGACAGAAAAGACTTTAAATAAAACCGATTTAAAAACAGAAGATATTACAACTGTTTATTCTAATGTTTATGAAATAACTTCTAAAAAACAAGTTTTTTATAATACCCAATTAACAAATCATATTTTAGAAAAAGTATTTCTTGATCGATTGAAAAACGCTTCAGAAACACAAGAGCGAATGAGAAGAGAAGGTTTTGAGTGTATTCTAAATGCCGATGGAACCATCACTCAAAAAAATAAAACACAAGAAAATAAATTGATTTATGATCCCACGAAAATGGAGTTTGTAAATTCAAAGAAAAAATAAAAATTAAAAAACCGAGTTAATGAGTTCGGTTTTTTTTCATTCTTGAAAGTTTGAATTGTTTTATCTTATAAGAAAACTTTTTATTGATATGGTTTTCTGGAGTAGCATAACGCATAAATATCATTTCATTAGATTCTGTTCCTTTTGTAGTTTGGTCAAACATGTTTTTTGACATAAACCACAAAATTTAACCTTTTCGTTTGGTTAAAGGTCAAGCCAATTTTCTTTACAAGATTTTGGCGTTTTATTGTTCATCAGATTAAAGATTTATTTTTATTTCAAACATTTTATCCCAATTTTTTCCAGTAACAAAAAAGGTTTTGGTTACAGGATTATAGGCAATTCCATTAAGGACATCTCTTTCTGCGATTGGTGTAGTTTTACCTTCTAATTCTACCAAGTTAACAACTCCTTCTACAACACCATTTGTAGGATTTATAATTACTATGGCATTTTTTTGGTATACATTGCTGTAAATTTTCCCATCAACCCATTCCAACTCGTTTAGCGCTTTTACTTTTGTATCTTTTGAGTAAACATTTACATAATCTACTATGCTCAAATCTTCGGGATTTAGTTTATAAATTTTTTCAGAACCATCCGATTGATATAAATACTTACCATCATTAGTTAATCCCCAACCTTCAATTTTTTTAGCATAAGGAAGCTCTTTTATTTTTTTCAATGTTTTGGCATCATAAACAAAAGCGGTAGTTTCTTCCCAAGTAAGTTGGTATATTTTATCTTTTAAAAATGTAATTCCTTCACCAAAAAAACGAGGTTCTAAATCTATTTTTAAATCAATATTTCCTGTTTTGTAATTAGTTTTTCTTAAAGTAGATTCTCCTCTTTGTCCAGTTCCTTCATATAAAACACCATTGTAAAACTCTAATCCTTGTGTGTAAGCTTTGTTGTCATGAGGATAAGTATTTATAAGTGTAAATTTTAGAATTTTAGGTTCCAAATTTGAAATAACTTCAATTCTTGTCGAATCTAGTTCGGTAGCACCATCATAATGGATAGCAGCCTTAATATTTTGATATCCTAATTTTTGATTTTTTAAAGGAAACGAAAAGCTAGAATTACTTTTGCTAGAACCTACTTTTTTATCATTAATTGTATAAACAACACTATCAATTTTTTGAGTTTTTGGATTATCAACTTCAAGATTTAATATGTCTTTGGTAGTGTATTGAGCTTTTATTTTGCTCTCATTTATGGTAAAAAAATCATCATCAGTGGTTTTACAACTGAATGACAATCCGGCTAATAAAATGACAACTAATACTTTATAATTTTTCATCTGATTTTGATTCTATTTATTAATACAAATGTATTATTTAAGATGTTAATTTCTTGCAAAAATATAAAAAGTTTGTATCTTTGTAACGGCAAGTCCTACACGACCAGCTCCTGCAGAATCCTCCAGGATGGGAACATAGCAAAGGTATGTGGTTGTAGCGGTGCGATGTAGGTCGCTTGCCATTTTTATCCTGAACTTGATTCAGGATTTTTTTTTAATCTGAACTTGTTTCAGATTCTTTTTTTTATAGATATTTGTAAATAAACAAATTAACTTTAACGCTCCTTTAATGAATTTATCTTGGCAAATAGTTCGATTAGAATTAAAGGAAACTTTTTCAATTTCTTACGGAAATTATACTTTTAGAAAAGCATTAATCGTTTCATTGAAAAGTCACAATACAATTGGTTATGGCGAATGTACTGCAATTGATTATTATCAAATAAACTTACAAGATTTTGTTCAAATATTAGAAGTAATTAAAGAGCAAATTGAATTTCAAAAAATAAATCATCCCATTGAATTTTATACTTTTTTATTGACTTTAGATTTGTCAAGTTTCTTACGTTCTGCATTAGATTGTGCTTATTGGGATTTATTTGGAAAACTAGAAAACAAATCGTTTTTAGAATTAAATGCAATTGAAATAAAGCAACTTCCTGAATCTTCAATAACTATAAGTGTAGATTCTATTGAAAATCAAATTCAGAAAATAAAGAAATCTTCTTGGAATAAATTTAAAGTAAAGTGTAATCATTTCAATAAAAGCGGGATTAAATCTTTATTTGAATTAAGTTTTGATATTGCTTTGGATTCCAACGGAAGTTTTGATAAAGAAAATTGTATTTGGTTGCAAAATGAAATCTCATCAGAAAAGTTTTCTTATTTGGAACAACCTATGAAAAAAGGTCAAGAAAATTTTGAAGTTTTAAACGCTAATTTACATTCCAATTGGATGGCGGATGAAGATTGTCAAGATATAACTTCTTTAGAAAAGTTGAAACCACATTATAAAAGTATCAATATCAAATTAGTAAAATGTGGTGGATTGACACCAGTTTTGGGAATGATTCAAAAAGCTAGAAGTTTGAAGTATCAAGTTATGATTGGATGTATGACAGAATCTTCTATCGGAATTTCTGCAAGTTCAGTTTTAGCACCATTTTGTGATTTTGCTGATTTGGATGGAGCCAATTTAGTTGCTAACGATATTGCAAAAGGAAGTCAAATTGTAAACGGTAAAATCCAAATTTCTGAAAAACCAGGATTAGGAATTTCTATAATCTAAATTAGAATTTCTATCTTTATACCATAATTATTTTAAGATGAAATTTCAGCCAATAGTTCCAATGATTTGGACCAAAGAATTACAAAAAACAGTAGATTTTTATTGTGATATTTTAGGATTTACTTGTGGAAATCAAAGTGAAGAATGGGGTTGGGCAGCCGTAAGCAAAGACGAATGTGAAATTATGATAGCTGAACCAAACGAACATACACCATTTGAAAGACCTTATTTTTCAGGAACATTTTACATTAAAACAGATGATGTTGATACTTTGTGGAATGATTTGAAAGATAAAGTAAAAATAGCTTATGATATTGAAGATTTCGATTGGGGAATGCGCGAGTTTGCTATATTCGATAATAATAGTTATATGATTCAATTCGGACAAGATTTATGGAAAAAGTAGTACTGATTACAGGAGGTTCTTCAGGAATTGGAAAATCTATTGGAGAGTTTCTTCATGCTAAAGGATTTGTAGTTTATGGAACAAGTAGAAACCCTGAGCGAATTCAAGGTTCGATTTTTTCGTTGATTGCTTTGGATGTTCGAAATTTTGAAAGTATTCAAAAAGCAGTTCAAGAAGTAATTTCTAAATCGGGTAGGATAGATGTAGTTATTAATAACGCCGGAGTTGGAATTACAGGACCAATTGAAGAAATTCCTACAGAAGAAATCAAAAACAACTTCGAAACCAATCTTTTTGGACCAATTGAAGTGATGAAAGCGGTTTTGCCTCAAATGAGATTACAAAAGTCTGGTTTGATTATCAATATCACTTCCATTGCTGGATATATGGGATTGCCTTACAGAGGAATTTATTCGGCATCAAAAGGTGCTTTAGAATTAATTACAGAAGCCTTACGAATGGAAGTAAAATCGTTTGGAATTCATATTACTAATGTTGCTCCAGGTGACTTTGCTACCAATATTGCTGCAGGTCGTTTTCATGCACCATTAATCAATGGTTCTGCATATGAAATTCCTTATGGAAATATATTGAATACAATGAATGAACACGTTGATTCTGGAAGCAATCCAAATGAAATGGCAGAAGCTATTTATAAAATTATTCAGAATCCAAATCCTAAAATTCATTACAAAGTAGGCGCATTTATGCAAAAGTTTTCTATTGTTTTAAAGAGAATTTTGCCAGATAAAGTGTACGAGAAAATGTTGATGAATCATTATAAATTATAGTGCTTAGTGAATAGTGATTAGTAATTAGTTTATTATTGAAATTGAATTTGTAATTTTGCAACTTAATAAAACACAACTTAACTATATATTATGAAATTTTTTATTGACACAGCCAATTTGAACGACATTAAAGAAGCACAATCACTTGGAATTCTTGATGGTGTTACAACAAATCCTTCGTTGATGGCTAAAGAAGGAATTACAGGAAAAAACAACATTTTGAAACACTACGTTGACATTTGCAATATTGTTGATGGAGAAGTAAGTGCTGAAGTAAATGCTGTTGACTACGACGGAATGGTAAAAGAAGGTGAAGAGTTAGCCGATTTGCATCCACAAATTGTAGTAAAACTTCCAATGACTAAAGAAGGAGTTAAAGCTTGTAAATATTTTACAGATAAAGGAATAAAAACCAATGTAACTTTAGTTTTTTCTGCTGGCCAAGCTTTATTGGCAGCAAAAGCTGGTGCAACATTTGTATCGCCATTTATTGGTCGTTTAGACGATGTTTCTACTGATGGTTTGAATTTGATTCAAGAAATTAGAGAAATCTATGATAATTATGGTTATGAAACTCAAATTCTTGCTGCTTCTGTGCGTCACACTATGCATATTGTAAATTGTGCAAAAATTGGTGCTGATGTTATGACTGGACCACTTTCAGCAATTTTAGGTTTATTAAAACATCCTTTAACAGATATTGGATTAGCTCAATTTATTGCTGATTTCGAGAAAGGAAATAAGTAAAAGTACGAAGTTAGAAGTACGAAATTATAAAAAAGGCGATTTTCAATTTGAAAATCGCCTTTTTATTATATTACATTTCCGAATTTTGTACTATCAAATGAACACTTAACACTACTTCAATTCATCCTCAAAGTTGACTTCAAACATATTGGTGAAACCATTCTTTATTGTTTTGTCAGCATTTACGATTATAGTTCTGTGTACTTTTGTAATCGCCCATTTAGCTCTTATGTCTTCAAAATTTACACATTTTAATTCTGTTATATTTCCAAAGTTATATTTCTTTAAATCGGTTTTCCACTGTTCTGTGTTATCATCAAGATTAATAGCAATAAAGTTATAATTTGGATATTTAGATTTTAGCGTTAAAACTTTCTTGTGTGCTGCAATTAAATGTGAGTTAAGTTTTTCTGACCAAAAGAAAAGTACTGTATTTTTCTTTATTAAATTATTTGAAGATATTTTGGTACCTTTAGAATCTACTAATTGAACTTCTGGTAATGATTTGCCATCGGTTAACAATTGTATTGCATTTCCTATTTTCAGAATTTCATTTTTCTTACTCTTATCAGTTGAATATTTGTGGTAGGTTTTTAGAAATTCTGTGTTATTGACTACATTTTGGTCTTCCATTAAATAACGGAAAGCGATGTTATTCAAAACAATATTTTTTACTTTTTCATTTTTTATTAATGTATCGGCAATATTTAATTTGTTGATGTTCATTTTTAAAGCTAAATCACAATCAGAAAAATGATTGTGATAATTGATAGCTCCTACATTATTAAGCATGTGATCAAGATACATTACAAAAGGAGAAAATTCTGTTAAAGCTTCATTGCTGTAATCTATTTGATTTCTAAAAGTGTAATAATCTTTTGGTAATTTTGAAGTTACATCTTCTCCAGTTCTCATTTTGTGAATGATAGGATAGATTTCTTTTTTGGTGTAATGAGGAAACTTAACAATACCACTTGCATATACATCAAATTCGTCGCTCCATTTTATTTCTTCTTTTCTTGATTTGTAGAATTTTTCATTTTCAGAATTCGTTTTATTGATATAATCGTTGAATTTTGAAAATGGGTAATCAAAGGTTTCAAACATACTGTTCTTATCTTTTTCATTTCTTAAATACATTTCCATTAAGAAATTATTTTTTCGATCACCTCTTCCACAAAATATAATAGATTCATCAAAATCTTTAGAATCTATATGAACTTTTATACTGTCATTTTTATCAAAATAAACATATTGGTATTCTGGTTCATGTTTAAACGAATATAAACCTGGTGCAAGTGAATCAAATTTTTTAAAAAAAGTATTGTCTTTGTTTAACGGAATAGTATCAATTACTTCATTGTTTTTGCAAAAAAGGACATAAGGATTGTTCGGATTTGCAACCTCTCCACCAAAATAGGCAACATAATTATCACCAGAAAATTCTTTTTTACAAGAACTCATCAGTATTAGAAGAAGTGTAGGTATTAGAAATGATTTCATTCGGGGCAAACTTTTATCAAAAACATATTTCAAAACAAATGTAGAATGTTGTATCTAAAAACATTGTTAATCATTAGTTAAAGTTAAAAACCACTTTTATTTATTGAAACACAAGTTCCTAAACCAATAATCAGGACGATAATTGAATAAGTGAGTAATTGAATTCCAAACTTTTTATATTCTTTTTGGAAAAGCACTTTATACAAACCAAATAGTAAAGTTATTGAGCTGATTATTAATAGTATAAAAAGTAATACAAGTATGAAAACTTGTAATTATTATTTATGTGCTTATTATTCAACTTTATGCTGATTTCAACAAAAAACCACATAATAATCTAAATGTTATTTTATTGGATTTGTTTTAATAATGATTATTCGAAAGGATTGTAAATCTTCAGTATCTAGTATTTATTTTAAATAATTTTTACCCTCTAATAATTGTTTTAAAAAATAAAATTTTCTATTTATTTGATTAGAAGAAAGTTGTATCTTAGTAAAAATATTAGTTTTGGACACAAAATGGACACACGAAGATAATAAAAAATCCCGAAACCTTGTATATCAAGTGTTTCGGGATTATAGTAGTGACCTCGACTGGATTCAAACCAGTAACCTTCTGAGCCGTAATCAGATGCGCTATTCAGTTGCGCCACGAGGCCTTTTTTGTGGGTGCAAATATAAGTATATTTGTGTAACTTGCAAACCAAATTTACTATAATATTAAAAAATATGCCTCTTAAAAAATACATCCGTGATATTCAGGATTTTCCAAAACCTGGAATTGGTTTCAAAGACATTACACCTTTACTAAGTAACCCAGTTGCAAGACAAGAAACGTTAGATTTATTGCTTTCCACAGTAAAAGATAAGAAAATAGATAAAGTTATTGGAGTTGAAAGTAGAGGTTTCTTCTTCGGAATATTATTAGCAGAAGCATTAAATGCGGGATTTATACCTTTACGAAAACCAAAGAAATTACCTTTTGAAACCATTTCAGTTACGTACGATTTAGAATATGGTACGGATACTTTAGAAATTCACATAGATGCCATTGAAAAAGGCGATAGAGTGCTTATTCATGATGATGTGCTTGCCACAGGAGGAACTGCAAAAGCCGTTTGCGAACTGGTAGAACGCTTAGGTGGAGAAATAGTGCAATGCAATTTTCTAATGGAATTGTCTTTTCTAAACGGAAGAGAAAAATTGGGAGACAATGAGATTTTTGCTGCAATGACTTATTAGTCAATGGCACGACAAGTCACATAATAACGATAAGCAATAAGCGCCATTTGCCACTTTTTAGCTTTAGCCAAATCCAATCGCTGTTTGGTAAAACTTGGCAGTAAAAGTTTGTTTATTTTAGCTAAGACTTTGTACATCACTTTTTTTTTGCAAATATAGTTTTTTAGTTTTATTTAGTTTGGAATAATAAAAAATGAGCCCGAAATAGTATCGAGCTCATTGGTATGGAATTGATTTTTATTTTTTAATGATATTATTAAAATTTACTTTTTCAAATATTTTTTATAACCCAGATATCCTAAGAAAGCCATAAGAGCAAAAGGCCAAAGCACAACTACAAAAGAAATAATGCTTTCTAAAATAAACCAACCAGTTTTTAAACCTTCCCAAATTTGAAGACCAATATTCGGACGATAGGCGTTGGTGCTTTTTTCATTGGCAACCATTTCTTGTTTTATGGTTTGATCTTGATAGATTTGTAGTGTTAGTGTGTTAAAGTTCACTTGGTCTTGCAAGGATAAGTTTTCTATTGTTTTAACATTATTTTGCTCTTTTTTGGTGTCAAGATTTTCTTCGGCATCTATCACCTGATTTAGTTTTTTACCTTTCTCATCAATAGCAGTTGCAATTCTCTTTTCGGTAGCAGTACTTCTTTTTTGAGCCATTTTATTAGACAATATTTGAAGTGTAACATCGTCGGCTTTAATGACGCGAAAGTTTAGAAAATCAATTTGCTTAGCTATACTTTTTACAACGGTATCCAATTGGGTGTTAGGAACTCTAATAGTAATATTGTTGTCAACAGTATATTTTGTGGTAACAAGCGTACTATCTGGACTTACTTTGGTTTTGTCTTCCTCATTTATATGGCTTTGAAGGTTGGTGTAGGTTACAAATCCACCAAATTTGGTAGTGGCATCTTCAATAATTGTAGTCGATTTGGCTACGTTTTTGACTTTGAATTTGATGTCGGCGGTTCTAACAAATTTTCGATTACTGTTCTTGGGCTCAACAGCAGCTGAAGAGGAAATTACACTTATTGAATCTGCAGAAGCACTTTGTTGGTCGTAATCTGCTTCGGTTGCGTTTTCATTTTCTGCTTGTTTGCAAGCAACGACACTGCCCATAAGTAACACTGCCCATAAGAATTTGGTGGTTTTGTTCATAGAAATTAAAATTAAAGTTATTATTTAGATAATTGTATTTAACTAGAAAGATTTAAGTAGTTTTATTATCAATAATAATTTAATTTTAAGTGAAGTAATTGTGACTATTTTCAGCAGTCTAAAAATCGTGCCAAAAAAAATGAAATTATAATTTTAGCTCAAAATATTTTTTGTTGTAATTTTGAAGAAAGAAAATTCCCTTTGAGAACAATCCAATGTAGCACTATTGAAAACCCTAAATTATTCAAGGAACAGCTTTTGTTGTGGTCCAATCAATTTAGAGAAGTGGTTTTTTTAGATTCTAATGAGTACCATCAACACTATTCCAATTATGATTGTGTCGTTGCCGTTGATGCTTTTACCTCAATAAAAACCGATTTTGATAAGTCATTTGAAGATTTACATCAATATCAAAGTCAGTCAAACGATTGGTTGTTTGGTTATTTATCCTACGATTTAAAAAACGATGTTGAAGATTTACATTCCAATAATTATGATGGTTTGCACTTTCCTGATTTGTTTTTCTTCCAACCCAAAAAGTTATTTTTATTGAAAGGAAATCAACTAGAGCTGCACTATTTGTATTTGTGTGATGATGAAATGACTTCGGATATTGAAGAAATAAACCAGTGTTCGGTTTTCAGTACCCAACATTCGGAAGTTACAATTCAACAGCGTATCTCTAAAGAAGATTATCTTTCTAAAGTGGGCAAAATGTTGCATCATATTCATCGTGGTGATATTTATGAAGCCAATTTTTGTATGGAATTTTATGCTGAAAATGCGATAATAAATCCTCTAGCTATTTATCAAAAGTTGAATGCCATTTCGGAGCCACCATTTGCAGTCTATTTCAAAAATAACACCGATTATTTAATGTGTGCTTCTCCAGAGCGCTATTTGAAAAGAGAAGGTAATAAAGTGATTTCCCAACCCATAAAAGGAACTGCAAGACGAAGTTTTGATTTAGAACAAGATGCGCTTTTAAAGCAAGAGCTTTCAAATAACGAGAAAGAACGATCAGAAAATATCATGATTGTTGATTTGGTTCGTAATGATTTGTCTAAAACAGCTACCAGAGGTTCAGTTCAAGTAGAAGAGTTGTGTGGTATTTACACTTTTAAACAAGTGCATCAGATGATATCAACTATTGTTTCAGAGGTTGAAGGCACTACATCGTCAACAGCCTTGTTGCAAACTACCTTTCCAATGGGCAGTATGACTGGAGCTCCAAAGATTTCGGCAATGAACATTATTGAAGATTTAGAAGAAACCAAGCGAGGTTTGTACAGTGGTGCAGTAGGTTATTTTACTCCCAATGGTGACTTTGATTTTAACGTAGTCATAAGAAGCATTTTGTACAATGAAAAAATGCAATATGTTTCATTTTCTGTTGGAAGTGCCATAACTTCAAAGTCTTTTCCAGAACAGGAATACGACGAATGTTTGTTAAAAGCCAAAGCAATGTTAGATACTTTACAAAATAATTAATTTTTATGTTTAACTTAGCGCAATCTTACAATTTAAAAAAGGTATTATGAAGAATTTCAAGAAAATAATAGTGTTGGCGTTATTACTGTTTACTACTTCATTTTTTGCTCAAACCTCTCCTAAATATTATGTGGTTTTGGTTAAAGCAAAATGGTGTTCTACTTGTATTAAAAACGAAGATAGAGTTGTTAGCGAACTCCTATCAAAAGTGGATAGCGATAGTATGACGGTTTTAACAAATGATATAACTAATAAAGAAACCAAAGCCGCTTCTGCAGAAATTTTGAAAGCTAATGGCTTAGAATATGTAAAGTTGCGTTCTTCAGGAATTCTATTCTTTGTTGATGCAAGAACTAAAAAAATCGTAGAATCAATTCCGATTTCAAAAACTACCGAAGAACTTACCAAAACCCTTCAAAGAGTAGCTTCTTTATAAATATAAATAAAAGTTTGATGAGTTCTTTTCGTCAAACTTTTATTATTACTACTTTAGCGTTTTGATACAATAAATGCTACACCAATTTCAAAATCATTTGCAAAAAAACTTTCCTTTTCTAAAGGAAAAAAAGCTCCTTTTGGCTACAAGTGGCGGAATTGATAGTATGGTTTTGGTGCATTTACTAGATCAATTAAAGTATAATTTTGCTGTTGCGCATTGCAATTTCCAGCTTCGAGGAGAGGAAAGTGATGGTGATGAAGCTTTTGTGACTTCTTTTTGTAATGAAAGGCAAATAGAAGTTTTTGTTCAAAAATTTGATACCACAAAGTTTGCTGAAGATTATAAACTTTCCATTCAGTTGACTGCTAGAAAGCTACGTTATGGATGGTTTTATGAGCTAATATACAATGAACATTTCGATTATTTATTGACAGCTCATCACTTGGATGACAGTTTAGAAACCTTTTTAATCAATTTAAGCAGAGGAACAGGTTTGGATGGATTGACTGGAATTCCCAATCAAAATGATCTAATCATTCGTCCGTTATTGTCTTTCTCACGATTAGATATCGAACTTTATGCTAAAACAAATGAGGTTAATTGGCGTGAAGATTCCAGTAATGCTTCCGATAAATATTTGCGAAATAAGTTGCGTCATGATGTCGTTCCGGTTTTGAAAGAATTGCATCCTAATTTGTTAGCTTCTTTTGAAAACACTTTAGAACATTTGAAACAAGCACAATCTTTGGTAGATGATGCTTCTAAAATGATTTATAAAATTGTAGTTAAAGAGGAAAAGAATCTTTTAAAATTTCAATTAAAAGAGTTGTTGAAATTGCCTAATTATAAAGCCTATTTATTTCAATGGCTTAAAAATTATGGATTTACAGCTTGGGATGATATTTATAATTTGGTTGAGGCACAATCAGGCAAACAGATTTATTCAGAAGACTATTGTTTATTGAAGGATAGAGATTGTTTGATTTTATCTTTGAAAGAGGAAGCTACTGCAACCGATGTTTATTTGATAGATAAACATGTAAGCCAAGTTAATATTCCCTTAAAATTTGAGTTTTGTAACGTAGGTAACATTTCTGAATCAAATTCAAATAGTATCTTTGTCGATGAAGAAAAATTGTTGTTTCCGTTGGTCTTGAGAAGATGGCAAGAAGGCGATTTTTTCTATCCTGCAGGAATGCTTGGTAAAAAGAAAGTTAGCAAGTATTTTAAGGATGAGAAATTATCGTTGATTGAAAAATCAAATCAATGGTTGTTATGTTCTGATAATCTAATTATTTGGATTTTTGGAATGCGACAAGATGAACGATTTAAAGCAAATTCAAACACAACTAAAATTTTAAAAATAACCATTCAATAAATGAAGAATTTCTTTTACACATTGATTGCTTTTTTGGTTTTAACCAATATAAATGCGCAAGTAAAAAAGCCAGTAACTTGGACATCTAAAGTAGAAAAAGTATCCGATACTGAGTTTAATTTGGTTATGAATGCTACTATTGAAGAAGGTTGGCATGTCTATTCTCAATTTACTCCAGAAAATGGGCCTTTGCCAATTGTTTTAGAATTTAAAAACCAAAAAGGGAATTATGAATTGGTAGGTAAGGCAAAAGAAAGTCCCTACAAAAAACAATTCAATGCCGATTTTGGAGTAGATGAATACTATTTTGAAAAGAAGTTTACACTGATACAAAAAGTAAAAATAACCAATCCTAAAGTTGGTAAAATACTTCTAAACGTTGATTATCAAGTTTGTAAAGACGGTTGTATTAATGATAATAAAGATTTTAGTTTTGCTATTCCAGTAATTGAATCAGCAGCTGTAGTTACTCCAGCTGTAGATACAGCCAAAGTAG
>CANGUP010000072.1 GCA_947457105.1 Flavobacteriaceae bacterium | reverse complement strand
TTATAACTATATCTCTTTTATGAAAAAATCCTTGAATGCTCCTATTGTTTACGATTATCAAAGGATGTCTTATGTCTATAACAATGATGGTGAATTTAAATTTATTAGACAATAAAAAGTGGAGTTCAGAACCCACTTAAAAAAAACGAGGCGGAACCGAAAAGTCTTAAGAGTAGGAATAAAATATAAACAAAAAATATGAAACAAATGAAGTAAGAGTCCAATATATTGGAACTTGAAATTTTTTTAGTCAATAACTAAACGAAATAATATAAACAAAACTTATGAAAACAAAACTAATATTATTAATGATTACAACATTCTTCCTGACAAAGTTATATAGTCAAGAGCAATGCGGGACAATGAAAAATTTGGATGAGTTATTTAAAAAAGACCCTGCTGCAAAAGAACGGGTACTGCAAATTGAAAAGAAAAACAATGAATGGATTGAATTGAATGGTTTAGGCTTCACAAAACGCTCAAAAGAAAACCTAAATGAAAATTCAAATAACATTTTCAAAGCTGCTTCAAATATTAATGCACTTTGTGGATATGACAATATCTATTTCACAACTATTCCATCCCCAACAGCAGTAAATCAAATAATAAGTCCAACACAAAATTGCACTTATGGCGGTGAATTTGTAACAGTTACTAATTTAATTGCAGGACGAACTTATAGAATTTCTACTATAGGAGCTACAAATTGGGATACTCAAATTACTATTTACCCTAGCGGTGGTGGCAACTCAGTCGCTTTTAATGATGATTGGCAGTTAGGTATTTTTCAATCAGAAATTTATTTTACACCAATATTTAGTGGTGATTATGATATTTTGATAGATGAATTTAATTGTATCTCTAATCAACTTTGTGCGACTCTTGAAATTGAATTAATTTATGTGCCTAGAGAAGTAATAACAATACCAGTAGCGGTACATATTATTCATAACAATGAAGCAATTGGCTCAGGAACAAATATTTCTGATGCTCAAATACAATCTCAGATAGATGTTCTTAATGAGGATTTTAGAAGATTAAATCTGGACATACTTTCTACGCCTTCACCCTTCAGAGGAAGTTCTGCAGACCCTCTAATTCAATTTTGCTTAGCTCAACAAAAACCAGACGGCACACCAACAAATGGAATTACAAGGGGGGCAGTTCCTACTCAAGCTGAATATAGTCAGCTAGGAGTTCCAGCAGAATTACAGTGTTTAAATTATTTTACAATGGAAAATATAATTAAACCAAACACCATATGGAATTCAGATAAATACTTAAATATTTGGGTTTCTTCTTCTTTAAGAGATTTACCTCCTCCTAATGGGTTAGGATGTAGTAGTATAACAGGAACATTAGGTTATGCGCAATTTCCTGGTGTTAGTGGGCCGTTCCCGTCAGTTCCTGCAAATTTAACTGATGGAGTTTGGATTCGAGATAAATCTTTTGGTAGAGTTGGAAATGTTGAATCACCATATAACTTGGGAAGAACAGCTACACACGAAGTAGGCCATTGGCTAAACCTAAGACACATTTGGGGTGATTTAAACGACTGTACTGATGATGATTTAGTTTTTGATACTCCAAAACAGAAATTAGCAAGTGGAGGTTGTAATATATTCCCATTTGTTGATGATTGTTCTACAGATTATCCAGGAATAATGTTTATGAACTATATGGACTATTCTAATGATGATTGCTTATCTCTATTTACCTTTGGACAATTTGCAAGAACCGAAGCTGCTTTATTTAATCAGAGAGCAGGATTGATAACTTCTCAAGGTTGTGTTCCTGGTTCATACAAAGTAGTTATTAGCCAAGTATATGGTGGTGGCGGTAATGCTGGCAACCCGTCTTTTACTAACGATTTTATAGAATTATATAACAGAGGCACTGTAGCTCAAAATTTAGGTGGATTATCGGTACAATACGCTCCTGCTGCAAATAACATTTGGCAAACAATATCTTTACCAAATGTGTCTTTACAGCCAGGACAATATTATTTAATCAAAGCTGCAACACAAGGAACAACGATAACTAATCCTTTACCTCAAGAGGACTTTACTAGTATAATTCCACTTAGTGCTTCATCAGGAAAAGTAATTCTTGTGAGCAACACAACAGCTGAAACAACAACAAACCCAACTGGGCCCCAAATTATAGATAAAATTGGATATGGAACTGCAAATGGCTTTGAAGGTTCAGCTACAGGAGTTCTTTCTAACACTACGGCAGCTATAAGAAACTTGGGAGGTTGCGTCGATACAGATGATAATGCAAGTGATTTTACGGTAGGAACACCTACTCCAAGAAATTCATCTTCAACTTTTGGAAATTGCAGTAGTTTGTCTGTTACTGTAAATGAAAATTCAGTTATTGCATTATATCCAAACCCGACAAACTCTAAAGTATTCTTTGATAATTCAATCGCTAACTTTAAGGAAGTTTCTATCTATAATTATCTTGGTCAAGAAGTGGCTAAAACTATTTTTACCAACAGTATAAACAATCAAGAAATAGACTTTAGCAATCTTCCAATTGGCGTTTATATCTTGAAATTTAACAATGGTGAATCAAGTAAATCAGTAAAAGTGATAAAACAATAAAAACTATATTGTTTAAAAAAATAAGGCCTCACAAATGTGGGGCTTTTTTTTAATAATTTATTTACCTCCGCATATAATTTACGGAGTGCCCATATAATTTTGCCCTATAAATCTAAAAACAGGTTAATAATGAAAACAAATTTTGAAAAAGAAACACTCGAAGAAGTGCTTACAGAAACTGAAACTTATGTGTTCAAAAACCCTATTTCTCTACAAACCCCAAACGAACATTTGGGTATTGAGAAAATCAGTCTGGATGATGATTTCACCAGAATTGATTTTGTGTACATTGCACCAAAGAAATATTTAAATGGAGGTTGGATTCAAATAGATTCGGGATGCTACATAAGACCTATAGGTTCTGAAATACGTTATAAAATGGTTAGTGCCATCAACATTCCATTGGCTCCGTCAAAGTTCTACTTTAAAAGTGCTGGGCAAGTGCATCATTTTTCTTTGATTTTCCCTGCCTTGCCGAAGAGCGTCAAACAAATTGACATTGTTGAAAGACTAGCAGAAGGAAGCTATTTCAATTTTTTCAGAGTGGCGTTGCAACACAATCAACCAACCTTAATTCGAATCATAAACGAGAATTAGATATGAACCCACAATTCAAATTGGGACAAACCTATTGTTCAAAGCGCAGACCAAAAGGAATTAATTTTATCGGTGAATATTATGTCGTTATACAAGAAGAAAGCTTCACAAAACGACTTGCCTTAATGGTTATAAACTCAAATATAAATTATGTTTCAGGTGCTATTATCGAACCAGAATTCCCAGAAATAGACTTGGTAAAAGTAGAAATGAAAGCTTCCGATTTACTGCATGAAGAAATTACAATAATGGAGATAGATTTTAATGAATTGGTTACTTCCAAAGCATTAAGGATTATTGGAGAAGATAAAGTAATCACATTTACTAGTGTTGGTGATGATTTAAAAGCAAATGTTGAATATGAAGTTGAATCGCCGAGTTTTCGTTTGATGGGCAACTTGTACTACGATTTTCATAACAAGGAAAAATTCGTAAAAAACTGAATTATGCAACCAATAAGAATTATACTCCTTTATTACGGATTAGGAATAGCCGCGTCATTGATAATCATTGGTCTTATTCAATTTTACAGCTTGATTGCTGAAACCTATTTTAGCTATGCAGCATGGAGTAATATAATAATAACCGCTTTCATAAGTGGCGTTCCTTTCGGAATTGCCATTTGGGCCTTTAAGAATTTAAAAACAACAAAATGACAAACGAACAAACTGATACAGCAAAACAAATTGTAAAAGAATACCAGGCGTTATTTGATGAAAAACCCACTAATTTGAAGATGGGAGATCGAGAAATTACCATCAAAAGAAAAGGTCCAGTTTTGCACCCGCATTATAAAGAACTACCTAACGGCAATATTCTTTTTGGAGTAGGAACCGAATACACTAAATATGAAATGCTTGTTATTGGCATCAGCAGTTGGGAAATCATCAAACCTAATGGCGATGTGTTGGAAAAAACCAACTACTCTATTTTAGAAATGGAATTAGCAAAACAGCCGGTTGAAATTGGTCCTTTTAGTTCTGGAGGGAATTTAATTCGGTTTTGATTACTTTTTTCTTAAATTGGCAATGGTTTTTACTATTACCCAGCAAACAATAAAAAACGTTTCTCTACGTGGTTATTTGTTTGAGTTATACATAGCCAATAAAAATCATTTAGTATCGTAATCACTACTTTATACAAACCAATTAACGATTCAAAAAAGCATATCATGAACGAAATCATTTGCCCGAACTGCAAAAAAGCCTTCAAAGTAGATGAAGCCGGATTTGCCGATATAGTAAAACAAGTAAGAGACCATCAGTTTCAAGAAGAACTAGAAAACCGACTGGCTTTAGCTGAAAAAGAAAAAGACAGCGCGGTAAAATTAGCCGAAGCCAATCTTAAAAATGCCTTGCAAGAAGATTTAGCAAAAAAAGACAAAGAACTTGCCGAAAAACTAGCCAGTAAAGAAGCTGAGATTGCGCAAATCAAATCCAAATTGGATAGTGCCGAACTTCAGAAACAACTTTCGGTGGCAGAGGCAGTTCAAAAGATAGAGAAAGAAAGAGACGCATTGGCCAGCAATTTAAAAAGTAAGGAAACGGAAGCGCAATTACTTGAAAAATCATTAAATGAAAAATTCGCTGCGGAGCTCAAAACCAAAGACGAAATCATCAAAATGAAAGATGAAGAAATTGATTTGCGGAAAGACATGAAGCTAAAGCTTTCCACCAAAATGATAGGCGAAACACTAGAGCAGCATTGTGAAACCGAATTCAACAAACTAAGGGCCACCGCCTTTCAAAATGCTTATTTTGAAAAGGATAATAATTCCAGCACTGGTAGCAAAGGTGATTTTATCTACAAAGAACATGACGAGCATGGCAATGAAATCATATCCATCATGTTTGAAATGAAAAATGAATCGGATACGACTGCTACCAAAAAAAGAAACGAAGATTTCTTCAAAGAATTGGATAAAGACAGAACCGAAAAGAAATGTGAATATGCCGTTCTGGTTACACTATTAGAGGCAGAAAGCGAATATTATAACACTGGTATTGTAGATGTGTCTCACAAATTTTCAAAAATGTATGTGGTGCGTCCTCAATTCTTTATTCCCATTATTACACTACTTCGAAACGCATCCATGAACTCAATGCAATATAAAGCGGAACTCAGTTTAATAAAAAATCAAAACATTGACATCACTAACTTTGAAGACAATATCACTAAATTCAGAGAAGGTTTCGCCAAGAATTATGAATTAGCCAGCAAAAAGTTTAAAACGGCCATTGATGAAATAGACAAAACGATTGATCATTTATATAAAACCAAAGAAGCGTTATTGTCTTCTGAAAATAATCTACGTTTGGCCAACAACAAAGCAGACGATTTAACCATCAAAAAATTGACATACAATAACCCAACGATGAAAGCGAAGTTTGATGAGTTAAAATAATTTAGAAGATTTTAAAAATAAAATATATGAAAAAAATATTACTAGTAGTGTCGTTTCTATGCGTTGGATTATCATATTCCCAGACCATCCAATCAAAGAACCACGCCACCACAGGCTTCATAAAACCTGACGGAACCATTCAGAACCAAAACCATTTAACGGTTGGTTTCATAAAAAGCGATGGAACCATTCAAGACAAAAACCATAGTTCACTTGGATATATAAAATCTGATGGGACTATTCAAGATAAAAATCATTCAACCGTTGGTTATGTAAAGAATGATGGAACAGTTCAAGACAAGAACCATTCAACTATAGGTTATATCAAAAATGATGGCACAGTGCAGGACAAGAAACATTCAACCATCGGATATGCTAAAGGAGTAGATATGTATTGGTCTGCAGTGACATTCTTCTTTTTTGATTTTTAGTCAAGAAGCAGAATATAATTGACTTTAATTGGCAGGTGTCACTTTACAGCAAATAGCATCTGATTGTTTATGATGATAGTGAGCTGATAAGTTCATTTATTTCAGCTCCTTTTCGAATGGAAGCGACCCAAGTTTCTGGAATAGATTCAAAGCCATAGAGCAACCCTGCCAATCCTCCAGTTACTGCTCCTGACGTATCAGTGTCATCACCAAGATTAACCGCCTTTAAAACGGCTTCATTATAAGTATTTGTAGTTAACAAACACCAGATGCTAGTTTCTAGAGTATGCATCACATATCCTGTGCTTTGTAACAAATCCTCTTGTAATTCTTGAATGTTTTGTTTGAGAAGTCTATCAAAATGGTGTGCCTCCGTCATCAAATCATTATTTGCATTAAAGAAATCCAAAACTTTAGCTTTTAAGCCTTCATAAATCTTGAACTTGTCTTTTCCTTCAATTAGTTCTAATGCAAATTCTAAGTAATAAAAACATGCCATTACAGAGCGAGGATGCGCATGAGTAATCGAAGACACTTCTTTGGTTAACTTGAATCGATCTTGAATAGATAGGTCTTTTAACAATAGTACTAAAGGCAGGATTCTCATCAAAGAACCATTTCCATTATCACTCTCTTTATTTCCGCCAGCTTCAATAGGGTTAACTCCTTTTGACAAATTACTGATGGCCCAACCGGTTGCATTTCCAATATCAAATACTTCTCCTGTAGCGGTCCAATATGCATCATACTTCCAAGCAATAAATTTTTCAGCTAACAAATTATGATTGTAACCTTCGGCTATTGTTTCTGCTAAACAAAAAGTTAATGAACTATCGTCAGACCAGACTCCTATTCCTTGGTCATGTGCGCCGCCAAACCCCATTTTTGTTACTGGATTCTTCTTTAAGTATTCCCTACTCTCGAATTCAACAGGAACACCCAAAGCATCACCAACGCAGACTCCATAAAGTAGGTCTTTTATATAATTTCTATTTTTCATATTAACACTATTTGGTTATTTCTATCACTTCTTAATTATACCTTTCAATATAACATAAAAAATACGAGGCCATGTTACGATATAAATAAATCCCCCAAATTTGCTGTAATATCTTTTTGTTTTTTCATCCAAATCATCTTTTAAAAACCATAAAATTAACTCAAAAAGAAGGGCAATTATGGTCCCAATGATAAAATACCATTTAAAAAATTCCATTTTTATTAATTTAATTGTTAGAATCTGACTACTCTTTCGTCAATTTTAATAATCTTTAACTTTTCATCATCCATAACTTCCTTCATTGCTATAATAACCCTTACGAGATAACTTCCGGCAGTAATTTGCTGCCCTGATTTTATAAGCACATTACTGCCACACATTTTAGCGTAACTCATCTTGGTTTCTTCTATTTCATCAAGGTAAGCATAATTTAATTTTTGCGCTTCAACTATAATTAGTTCCCCAAAATTCAAGGTTTGTTTTGATTCAATTTGAAGCCAATAATTTTTATCAACTGAAAATTTAACGCCAAACAAATCATAACTCTTAATTGGTTTCTCTTGACCAAAACCAAAAGTTGATATTAAACAGAATATCACTATTAAATATTTTTTCATAAACACGATTTTAATATTATTTTAACTTGCTATCCCCTTTTGTTTCTGGAAAAAGTTCAATTTCCAACATTCTTAAATTTGCGGCTAGTTCATATTTTTGACAAACCAATGCTGTTTGTTTTAAAAGTGCTAAACCTTCTTTATTCTTTTTTGCTTCTTCAAACAAATCCGCTAATTGTTTTTCCGTAACCATTATTAAACCTTTTTTGTCATTAGATACATCGTATCCTCAAAACCTTGTTGCTTAAAATATCCATAAGCAGATAAGTTTTTTGCAAATACATTAAGCATGAGTTTCTTTACACTAAATTCTTTTGCCATTTTCTTGGCTTCTTCTATAAATAATTCACCAATACCTTGTTTTCTATACTGTTCTTCTATCATCATATCACCAATAACACACAGGGGTTCAGAATTATACAACGGCATAGTGAATCTTTCTATATACATGGTTGCAAACCCAACAACAACTTCGTGGTCTAAAGCCACATAAACCTTCCTGTCCGAAAAGGCTACTTCAATAGTTTCTGAAATGGTGGCTTCATATTCTTCAATCCACAAATCAGTGTCTTTAAAAAATTCAGCATCCATTTTTTTATGGATTTCCATCAACGCTTTCCAGAGTTCTAGAATGGGTTGAACATGTTCGAGTTTGGCTTCTTCAATTGTTATCATTGTTATGGGTTTAAATAATTATACAAAGCAATCGCTTCTTTTATTTTCGGATATAAGGTAAAATCTCGGTGTCGGTATTGGGTGATAACTTCAAGCAAACTATCACCTGTGGACAAGAAAATCTTTTTGGCTTTTTCAAAAGCACTATGCCTTTTTAGGTTAATTGCTTTTCTGAATGCAATAGCTTCTTCAGTGGTAGAGTTGGTAACAGAACTATATAATTGTTCGACTTGGTAATGGTAAAACAATTTACCATTGGTGCTTTCCAAATAGGAGGCTATAGCACCAGTAAAGTTGTTATCTTTAAAAAAGGATAGATTCGCTTCGTTTTCTTTGAAAAATCCATAATAAGTAACCAAATATAACAACTCGGAAAATGATTTCTGATTCAGATTTTTCAGGTGGATGTTAAATTCATTTTTTGGTAAAAATTCAGCATTATTACTGAAGTTGATGTGAAACAAAACAGGTTTGCTATTGATACCATAAACCAAATGAGCAAATGCAAAATCATCAATTTTAATATCCTGCTCTACTCTGTAATTTCTTATTATTTCCGAGCAAATGTGATTAGAATTATTAACTGCTATTCGCTCTTCAAATAGAATTTTATTTTGCATAAACAATTGATTTAAAGTACAAATGTAACTTAGCGTTTAGTCACGAAACGGCAAAGTCAGAATAGTATGATTTCTTTATATATTTGTAAAAACTAAATTTAATTATATGAATATATATGTTGGTGATGGCTCAAAAATTGGCGAAAGAGTAAAAAACAACCATTGTACTGGAAATGTAGAAGGTTCTTCTTTAAGAAAACATATTGCATCAAATTTGGGTTTTGGAATCACTAAAGAAAAAAGACCAAGCGGTACAACTAAAGTGAGATTAAATATTCCAAATCCAAAGGAGGGAGAAAATAAGATATCTAATTACTTACAATCGGGAGAATGGAAATATCTAATTTGTGAAACTGCAGAAATAGCTAAAGACTTTCAATTCTATGTTATTCAAAATCTTTTTCCACAGCCATTATTAAATGTAAATATGGGTAGTTGGAATCCCAATAATGAAAATATGTATCTGGCGATGCTTCAAGAACTTCAAAATTGCATATCATTGAATTATCAAGAAACTGTAAATATACCTTTGCTACCTGGCGTATATCTATTTATTCACAAAAACCAACCTAATGAAATTTAAAGAACGATTTCAATTTAACCTTTCACATTTATCTCCAAACCTCCCCAAGAAATAATCTATTTCATGGTTTTCCCATACGGTGATTTCAATAATTAAGTTTTCGGATGAGTCTTGAATTGTTTTTTGGGAAGGATGGATTTTTTTGTTATTCACAATTCCAATAGCCCAATCGGTAAATTTTAATCTAAAGGTTTTTAGTTTGTTGTTTTTCCAATTATACCAAATTCCTAAAGAGTGCTTAAGCAGTTCTTCTAATCGTGTTGTTTTATATAAAGCATCATAATCAAAGAAAATATATTTTGGTTCTGTAGCGTTTTCATCACTTTCATCAACTGCAGGATTTACATTTTTTTCTACAAACATATCTAAAGTAAAAGTTTGCAGTAAGTTGGTTGGTTGATAGGTTGTAACGTCAATTGTGCTTGCCAGCAGATAATATCTATTGTCATAGTAACGAATCTGTAACGGTGCAACCTGTTTAAATTCTGTGATTCCCTTCTTTTGGTACTGAAATAATATGGCTTGCCCTTTTTTAATGTATTCAATAATTTTTCCAGCCAGTATAAGCAATTTGTCTTGGCTGTTTAAAGTTGGCCGAACATGAACAAAATAAGGATGCGGGTTTAAATCTTCTATACTATAATCAAATTCCTCCATTAAAGCAGATTTAAGCCACTCTACAGAGTTCATACTCTTCTGTGTATCCAATAAGCCAATAAGGAGCGGAAAAGTAAGCTGTTCCTCCTTTGTAAGATTCAGATTGTCTGGATAACCTTCCAATACAAAATAGTTTCTTCCGTTAAACTTTCGGGAATTTATTTGATACCCATTTTCAATCAAACTTTCTTTGGCTCTATCAAAGGTTCTCCTTGAGATAGGTTCAAATCCGTAATCGTCTTTTAAAATATTATTTAATTCAGTTAAAAGCTCTTCAACAGAAAGCTTCTTTTCTCGAAGGAGCTTGACGATAATTTTTTTGTAGAGCTTTTTTTTGCTGTAGTCTACCATGAGAATTTAGTTGTTTGAACAAAGATAAAAAGAACTTTGTCATTTTTTGTCTTAGTTGCATTTTAGTTTTGCTTGAAAAATTTCAATATAAATTCAAACAATTTATTCTTCTCATCATCAGTAAAAGCACTTAATTAATCGGTCGAAAGTTGACCTACATTTATCTAAATTCTTAAATACTAAATATATGACTGCTATTGTTCCATTTGAAAGGTCTTATGTGATTTTGCCTAATAAATTAATTGCTGGCGAGATTCCTAGTGCAAAAACTGAAAGCGCTAAACTTGAAAAATTACATCAATTATTGGATTGTAATATTGAGGTGGTTATCAATTTAATGGAATCGGTAGAAGTAAATTACAACGATGAAATCATAGAGGATTATTCCGCAACATTAATTGAAGAAGCTTCAAAACGGAATAAAAAAATTGAGATTTACCGCTACCCTATTAAAGATTTATCAGTTCCAACAGAAAACCAAATGATTGCTATTTTAAACAAAATTGACGAACAAATCACTGTTGGAAAAAAGGTCTATATACATTGCTGGGGTGGAGTCGGAAGAACAGGTACCGTTATTGGAAGTTATCTTATTAGACATGGCTATGTTGAGCCAGATAAGGTTATTTATACTATAGACTATCTCAAGAGAACAACATCGATTTCGAAAAGAGAATCTCCTGAAACTGCAGAACAATGTCAATTTATTTTGAATTGGTCATTAGGTAAATGATTGAAAACGTATATGTGTTTTTGCCCTACTATGTTCCAAGTTTCTTCATAAACAAATTTTTACATTAAATCATTTACTATGTCTAATAATGAAAACCGCTTTTTTGAACAGTTGAAAAAAGTAGTCATGATTTTAATCATTGTGGGAGTTATTTATACATGGTTTTTGTGGTGCAAAGAAAAACCCATTCGGTTTTTATACTCTATAATCATTTTTATCGTTTTGTATTTTTTATCTCAGTTAAATGCACATCACTACTAATTTTTACTAAATATTTTCTTTTTATTCATGAATCCAGAAACAAACGAAACCCAAGCATTAAAGTTCCCCTTACTTATTGACGATTTAACATTGTTTAACAGCGCAAGCAGTTATGTTAGCCCATATAGATTGTTTTTTGCTTACACTAAAAGAATCCCTAATATTATTACTGTTGATGATTTGAATATTGATTCCTTCAAAAAATGGTTTGAAACAAAACACCAAAATGATTTTGTAAAGCAACATTATTCACACGACTTCAACATAACAAAAAAGACGCGTGAAAATGCGTATCATATTTATTTATTGCAAAATGGATTACTTGTAAGCATTGAATATACTTCTGTCTTTTTCTTCCATACTGATGAGCAAAGTGAATTGGTGAATGAACTTTTTGAAGAATCCAAAAAATTCTTGTATTCCCAAAAGAAAACCACTGACATTTGTTTAATCTATAATCAAAATGGGGAGTTAAACACGCAATTCGTTGAAATCAAAAAACCAAAAATTGATTTCAATATTCATTACAACGAAGATTTTCATCCAATTCATAAAGAAATTGTAAAGCAACTCAATAAAAAAGACACCAACGGTCTTTACCTTTTTCATGGGCAACCAGGAACAGGAAAAAGCACTTACATCAAATTTTTAATTCACCAACTCAAGAAAAAAGTGATCTTTATTTCTCCAAAAATGGCTGGAGAATTGGATAATTTGAACATGACCCCTTTCTTATTGAATAATAAAAACTCCGTCTTTGTTATTGAAGATGCAGAAGAACTCATTGCATCACGCGAAGAGGTCAGAAACTCAAACCTCTCTATGTTGTTAAATTTAACCGATGGTTTGCTGGGAGAAAGCCTTGGAATACAAATCATCGCTACGTTCAATACTGATGTCAAAAATATTGACAAAGCACTTTTAAGAAAAGGAAGACTATCTCAAATTTATGAATTCAAAAATCTTTCTCTCGACAGAACCAATAATTTGTTACAAAAATTAGGTCATAAAACTGAAGTTACTCTTCCTCTACCCGTCGCAGAAATCTTTAATTTTGACAAAGACAATCATTATATTCCGAAACTCCAAAAAGCTGTTGGATTTGGAAATTAATTAAAATCCAAAGTGTGTAATTGACCTAAGTATTAAACTAAAAGTAGTGATTTATTCAGATGTGGTGATTTCAAACAGCAATATCTCAAAATTACCGATATATTATTAATAAAAATATAGAGTAATTATCATTTTTATTTAAATATTGTTTATTATAATCGTTAATTTAATGAGTAATTCTTTCATTTTGTAGAAATTTACGGTATTTAGTACTTGACAGAATACATATAGTATATACACTCTGCAATTTTACCAAGTTTAACCATTAAAACCATCATACATGAAAAACAAACACCAAGTTCACAATTTGATTATTTTAGACGAGAGTGGCTCTATGGACACTATTAAATCGTTAATTATTAGCGGGTTTAATGAGTTAGTTCAATCTGTAAAAGGAATTGAAGCGCAATTTCCAGAACAGGAACATTTAATTTCAATGGTGTCATTCAACGCTTTAAACAATAATATCCTACATTTTGTAGACCCTGTCAATAAGTTAGATACTATAAATGATAAAAGTTATAATCCTGCTTCAATGACGCCGCTATATGATGCCATGGGTTTTAGCATTTCTAAATTAAAACAGTATTTGGAAGGAAAAGAAAATTACAGCGTATTGGTAACTGTTCTTACAGATGGCGAAGAAAATGCTTCTAAAGAATACACAGGCGCAGCAATTAAGAATCTCGTAGATGAACTAAAACAACAAAATTGGACTTTCACTTATATTGGTGCTGACCATGACGTGGAAGGAATGGCTTCAAAAATGAATATTCATAACACAATGTCATTTGATAAAAACGACCAAGATATCAAGCGAATGTTTGCAAGAGAGTCGTCGTCAAGAATTAAGTTCAGTTTAAGAGTTAGAAAAGGAGAACTGGACAATAATGATTATTATTCTAAAATTGAAGAGGGGAAACCTACAGAGGATTAGTTTTGGAAGAATTTGATTTCTTGAAAGTTACATGATAAATTACTTTAAATTAGATGTACTAATATAATAGCTGAATTTTATGAATCAAATCATTTATTAATATTAGTAGTGTTTGCATTTTTTTTCGGAATATACTTTTTGTCGACAAAAATAAGAAGAAGGATACTAAACCGCATGAACGTAAAACTGAATCAGATAAAAAAATAAAGGAATTGTCTATTTCTGAATCTTCATCTTATGATGCTTCTTTACCAATTGAATTAATACCAGGCGACAGTGAAGAATTTCTACAAATATTATTAAAAACTAAAAGTGCTACAATAACT
>CANGUP010000071.1 GCA_947457105.1 Flavobacteriaceae bacterium | reverse complement strand
TTTTCAATGTATTCTGATAATCCTTTAATGGTTGGAATAGCTTGTTTTGGATCTTTTCTATCTATTAAAACCGAACCTCCATGACGCAAATTGTAAGAAACACTCGGAATTCCTTTTCCTAATTCTTTTTTACTTACAAACTTGGCGTGAAATTTTCTCAAATACCAAATCATTCCAATGATATCGTACATACTTTGGTGATTGGCTACAAAAATTATCGGAACACCTTTAGGAATTTTATTGATATTTCTAAATTGAAACCATGTTCCTAAAAGATTAGTACATTTTACAAGAAAAAAATTAAGATAATCTACACTTTTTTTGTGTGCTTGATAACCAAACACATTGAAACATATCCATTGAATTGGATGAAAAATTACCAAACACAATCCAAAACACAAGTAATAAATAACGGAAATTGGATAAGAAAAAAGCTTTTCCATAGTTGAAAAAAAATTGTTGGCTAATGTAATAAATATATTTTGGATGGAATTGTTTAAAAATCATTTATACAAACTTCATTTACATTCTTTTTTTAATTATTTTTACAACTTTAAAAGCCAAAAATATAGAAAAGATGAGTTCAGAAAAAGATGCAAAATTAAAAGCGTTACAACTTACGCTTGACAAATTAGACAAAACCTACGGAAAAGGAACCGTAATGAAAATGGGCGATAAAGCCGTTGAAGAAGTAGAAACTATTTCTTCAGGATCGTTAGGTTTAGATTTAGCTTTAGGTGTAAATGGGTATCCAAAAGGAAGAATTATAGAAATATATGGTCCAGAATCTTCAGGTAAAACTACTTTAACACTTCACGCTATTGCAGAAGCACAAAAAGCAGGTGGGATTGCGGCATTTATTGATGCAGAACACGCTTTTGATAGAAATTATGCTGAAAAATTGGGTGTTGATATTGAAAATTTAATTATTTCTCAACCAGATAATGGTGAACAAGCATTAGAAATTGCTGAAAATTTAATCCGTTCAGGAGCTATTGATATTGTAGTTATTGACTCGGTTGCCGCTTTGACACCAAAAAGTGAAATTGAAGGAGAAATGGGTGATTCTAAAATGGGATTACACGCTCGTTTAATGTCACAAGCACTTAGAAAATTAACAGGAACAATTAGCAAAACACATTGTACCGTATTTTTTATCAATCAGTTGAGAGAGAAAATTGGAGTAATGTTTGGAAATCCTGAAACTACAACTGGAGGAAATGCATTAAAATTTTACGCTTCTGTTCGTTTAGACATTCGTCGTTCATCACAAATTAAAGATGGTGAAAATGTTATCGGAAACCGAACTAAAGTAAAAGTAGTTAAAAATAAAGTTGCGCCACCATTTAAAACAGCCGAATTCGACATTATGTATGGAGAAGGCGTTTCTAAAACAGGAGAAATACTTGATTTAGCTGTAGAATTTGAAATAATTAAAAAAGCTGGTTCATGGTTTAGTTATGGTGAAACCAAACTAGGTCAAGGTCGTGATGCTGTTAAAGCATTGATAAAAGACAATCCAGAATTGGCTGATGAATTAGAACTGAAAATCAAAGCATTGATTAAAGAAAATAACGCTTAAAAATAAATTATCCGCTTCGGCGGATTTTTTTTTATATTTATACGCAACCTTTTTGTACTTTTTGTATCTATACTTTAGTGAGAAAAAAATTATTTGAAAAAGCTATCTATATCATTTAACATTTTAAATAAAAAACTAATTATATATAACTAAACATTAAATAGTTAAATTTTATTTATAACTGCTTTAACAACAAATTTTGAAAGCATTTAAACACATGAAAAAAATAACCTTAAAAATAAAAAACTGCAAATGAAAAAATTATTTTTACTAATACTTATTTCCTTTACCATCTTCTCTTGCGAGGTAAACGAAGATCAAGCTTACTCTTATGAAATAAACCCAGTACATCAAGTAATTATGCCTACTGAGTTTGCAAAAGACAGTACTACAAACATTACCGTTATTTACAAAAGACCCTCATCATGCCATTTGTTTAATAAATTTTATTATGAATCATTTGATTTTAATAGAACAGTTGCTATTGAAAGCTTAATTGTAAGACAAGATAATTGTGTAATAGATAATCAAACAGACATAGAATTGAATTTACCTTTTCAACCAAAATCACTAGGAACATATCATTTTAAATTCTGGACTGGAAAAAATGTTCAAGGTGTTAATCAATTTATTGAATACGATGTAGTTGTAGACCACTAAAATAATGCTCTTGAGTTTAGAACAATTAATACATGATTGCAAAAAAAATGATATCAAAGCACAAGAACAATTATACAGGCAATTTGCTCCAAAAATGTTCTCAGTATGCTTAAAATATTCACGCAATTATGCAGAAGCTCAAGATAATTTACAAGATGGTTTTTTATTAGTTTTTGAAAAAATTAATTCTTTTGAATTTAAAGGTTCATTTGATGGTTGGATAAAAAGAGTAATGGTAAATCAAACTCTTCAACAATATAGAAATAAAAGTTTTTTAAGCCCAATAGACGAAGATATTGCCGAAGAAGTTGAAGTTGAAATAGAAGATGATGTATCTATGGATTTTTTGATGAAAATTATTCAAGAATTACCTGATAGATATCGATTGGTTTTTAATCTTATCGTTTTTGAGAATTATTCGCATCAAGAAATTTCCGATTCATTAGGCATATCTGTAGGAACATCTAAATCAAATTTGTCAAGAGCAAAAATGATATTGAAAGAAAAAATTGAAAATAATACCGGCAGTATAAAAATGCCTTTAATAAAATGAGTGAAAGAAAAAATATAAACAATCTCTTTCAAGAAAAATTTGAAAATCATGAGGTTACTCCAGAAGAGTTTATCTGGGAAAACATCGAACTCAAATTAAAAGAAAAGAAAAAAAGAAGAGTAATTCCGTTTTGGTCGAAACTATCGGGTATTGCTGCTGCTTTAGTAATTGGTTTTTTTGCTTACAACGGTTTGAATACTACTAATGACAATGAAAATTCGGTTGTAAATCAGGAGAAAAATGATAAAGAAAATTCAAAAGATTCTGTAGAAAAAAATACAAATCCAGTTGTTACTAACGGAAGTAAAACCATAAATTCTGATAATTCAAAAACCATTTCATCTGATAATAACGTAAATAATGTAGTTGTTGTAAAAGAAACAAATTCGCAATCTGACGAGAATAATAAAACAAATTTTAAAACAAATAAAATTGACGTTAAGTCAAATAATGGAACTCAGGTTGCTAATTCTGAAATCAATAAAAAACCATTGGTTAAAACTGATAAAATTAAATCAAATTCAGATAGTCAAATTGTAAACAATGGTTCAAAAAAAGATAAGAATAGAAAAATATCGTTGAAATTGAGCAACAATAATTCTAATAATGAAATTGCTTTTGAAAAAAATAACGATTTAAAAGAGAAAAATAAAATTAATAATTCGTCAAGAAACGAAGCTCTAGTTCAACCAGAAACCAAAGAAAAAGAAAAAAATAATAGTGTTGTTGATAAATTTGTAAATCCATCAAAAGAGAATAATTCTATTGTAAAGAATACAACATCAGACAGAAAAACTTCTGTTTTAACACCAAAAACAGATGAACCAATACTTAAAAAAAATGACTCAACATCAGTTGCTAGTGTTGAGCCAAATGCGCTGGAAGAATTGCTAATTGAAAAAGAAAAGCAAACAGTTACTGAACAAAAAATAAATAGGTGGCAAGTTACGTCTAATGTTGCACCTATTTATTTCGGTTCAACTTCAAATGGTTCACCACTTGACAGTAAATTAGTAAACAATGATAAAGTCTATTCGGCTGAGAATATTAGTTATGGTATTGGTGTAAATTATGCAGTTAATAAAAAAATAAAAATAAGAACTGGAGTTAATATTTTAAATGTTGACTACGACACTAATGGGATTTTGTATTATCAAAATCCAACCGTAAGCAGCAGATTGAGTGGTTTAAATCCCAATGTACCTGGATCACTTTTAGTTATTGAAAGTCTGAGTAATATAAACACTTTATTTAATAGATCTTTTCAAAAATTTGAAGGCAGTTTAAATCAAAAATTGGGTTACATAGAGATGCCTTTAGAAGTTACCTACAAAATTTTGGATAAAAATTTCGGAATTGATTTAATTGGAGGAATGAGCACATTAGTTCTTAATAGAAATGAGATTTATCTTCAATCAACAGAGTTGAATTTAAAAATCGGTGAAGCAAACAATTTGAACAATGTTCACTTTAGTGGTAATTTAGGACTAGGATTAAAATATGGTTTCTTTAAACGTCTTGAGGCACGCATTGAACCAGTATTTAAATATCAAATAAATACATTTAACAACGATGCAGGAAATTTCAAACCGTTTGTGTTTGGAGTATACTCAGGAATAAATTATATTTTTTAAGTTAGGTTAGATTAGTTAAAATTAGTTAAGTGGTGTTATTGCTTTCAAGTAATAACGGAAAAGAGCGCTTTAGTTAGGCGCTCTTTTTTATTTACTGTAATCTTCCAATTGTTTTAAAATAATGGAATGAATTTCGTCTTTTATAACTTTTTTATCTTCTAATGTTTTTCCTTTTGTATCAAAAAATCTATGAACTCTAGCTCTCATAATTCCTGGACTTCCACTTAAAAAAGTATAAGACATTCTAGTTTTATTATCGGCAAAGGTTATGGGGACTATTGGAATTTGATGTTCAATAGCTAATTTGAAAGCGCCATCTTTAAACTCGTCTAACATTACTGATTCATCAGGAACGCCACCTTCCGGAAAAATACAAATACTTAAACCTTGATTTAATCTTTTTTGAGCTCTTGCAAAAACTTCCATTCTACTCTTTTGGCTACTTCTATCTACTAAAATACAAGTGCGTTTGTAAAAAAATCCAAAAAGTGGAATTTTAGATAATTCTTTTTTTCCAACAAAAACAAAAGGATTTTGTGCAACAGAAAGCATTAACATTATATCAGTCATTGAAGTGTGATTGGCAACTAACATATAACTTTTACCTTTTTCTAGCTCCTGTTCTCTTTCAATTTTAGTATAAAAACCCATACCTAAAAGAATGCCTTTAGCCCAAATTCTTGCCATTACAAAAAAATAAGGATACCATTCTTCTTTCAAAATTGAAAGTAACAAAAAAGGTAACATTATTAAGATTAGCGCACCCATTAAAATATAAAACCAAATGCGCCAAAGGACCCAAAAAATTATTTTTAGCAATCTCATGACGTCAAAAATAAGTAATAGTATGCAAATTATACTACAAAGGTTTAACTTTGCACTAAATAAATTTAGATACTGAAATACTGAAATACTGAAATTAATTAAGAACAAGTTAATTAAGAACAAGTTAATTAAGCAATTATGGCAAAAATACTTACAGGCATACAAAGCACAGGCACACCACATTTAGGCAATTTACTTGGAGCTATTATTCCGGCAATTGAGTTATCTAATAATCCTGATAATCAATCGTTTTTGTTTATAGCCGATTTACATTCCGTTACTCAAATTAAAGATGGTGAAACTTTAAGAAAAAACACTTACAGTACTGCTGCAGCTTGGCTTGCTTGTGGTTTGGATATCAATAAAGTAACTTTTTACCGTCAAAGCGATGTGCCTCAAACGGCAGAATTGTCATGGTATTTAAGTTGTTTCTTTCCTTTTCAAAGATTGACATTAGCGCATTCATTTAAGGATAAAGCCGATAGATTAGAAGACGTAAACGCAGGATTATTTACATATCCAATGTTGATGGCTGCCGATATTTTATTGTATGATGCTAACTTTGTTCCTGTTGGGAAAGACCAAATGCAACATATTGAAATTACTCGTGATGTAGCTTCAAGATTCAATCATCAAATGGGTGAAACTTTTGTTATTCCTGAAGGAAAAGTGCAAGAAGAAACCATGTACATTCCCGGAACTGACGGAAATAAAATGAGTAAATCTCGTGGAAATATTATTGATATTTTCCTTGATGACAAAGCTTTGCGTAAACAAGTAATGTCTATTGAAAGTGATAGTACGCCACTTGAAGAACCAAAAAATCCAGATACTTGCAAAATTTTTGCTCTTTATAAATTACTTGCTAATGCTGAGCAAATTGCAAGCATGAAACAAAATTATCTTGGTGGAAATTATGGTTATGGTCACGCCAAACAAGCTTTGTTTGAATTGATCTGTGAGAAATTTAAAACGGAAAGAGAAAAATATAATTACTACATCAACCATCTTGAAGATGTTGATGCTTTGTTGCAAAAAGGTGCTCAAAAAGCGCATATAATTGCCAATGAAGTTTTAGGAAGAGTTAGAGTAAAACTAGGATTTGAGTGATTAAACATCACTCATTCTTTTTTTTGATCTCTTCCATTATCACTTCTTGCTCTTTCTGAATCTGTTTAAAACTTTGCTCTTTTGTACTTAATCCTTTAGACTCAATAATAATTTTTCCGTTTCTCTCAACTATTATTACATCTTCTTTAAAAGAATAATCGTCATTCAGAAGCTCTTTAGCACCATTGGCAAGTACTGTAAATCTTGGTTCAACAATTGAATTACCATGTATATATAACTTTTCTTTACTATTGTGAAAAGATGCCAATTTTTTTCCAACATAAAAATTAAATGTTCTCTTAAATTCACTTGTTAAATCCAATTTAAAATCCTGTTTAGATTTTATATAATAAGCTTGCTTAGAAATATTTATTGTATCGTAGGCAACTGCATTTTCTAGCAAAATGATATCATAATTTGTTTTATTTGTAAACAACCTATAATTATATGAAGTTGAAACAAACTGATTTTTATAAACATTAGTGAAAGGATTTTGACCTGTCTTTATAGTATCATTGTAAGTCAGATTATTCTTTTCTGTTTTGTCATAATCGGTTAAAAACATTTTGAATGTGTCTATTTTGGCTTGAGATTCTGTATAATATGGGTCTAATTCAGCTGGCGCCTCTTCAATTTGGACATTATCGTAGGTGTTATTATCGTAATTATCATAAGTTGAATCTGAATCTGAAGAACATTTATTCGAGAAAAAAGCAACTTTTAATAAAATCACTAAAATGATAAAAAACGTTTTCCACGAAAAAACAGATTTTTCACTTCTACCTTCTCTACCATTAATATTATCAAGAACCACTCTCTTATTTGAAGCGATTGTATCCATTAATTCATCATCAAATGAACGGTAATTCGACATTGAAATCATAATGGCTTCAGCAAATTCAGAACTTTTAGTTACATTATAAATATCAACTATGGCATTTAATAGATGATTTACTTTGTCGTCTAATTCTGAACTAACAAAATGGGATAAAAAAATAAAAAAATGAGATTGCTTGACAAAAAGTAAAGGAAAATAATTAACGTTACTTGCATGCAAACTAGATAAAACAAAATCTAATTTCCCTTCAGCTCTTTTTGCAACTTTATACAACAACTCCTCTGGAAAATATTCTTTATAAATTAGAAGATCGTTCATTTCTTCATACTTGTTTTCAATAATCTTTTTATCAAAAAAAGTAGTCAAATCATCTTGAAGGTATTTCTCAATAAATAATTTTACTTTATCACAATTTACTTCAATATTTTGCGCTGGAAAATCGTCTCTTAGGTAACTTTTCTTACTGAAAAAATTGTATAAAACTCTAATGTTAGCAATAAATTGAAACTCGGTTGGAAAATATTTTAGAGCTTCTATTAAATTATTAGCAACACTAACATCAATATCAGGGTTGATTCTCTTTTCTACATTAACCTGTTTTTCAATTCTAATAATCTCTTCAAAAGTAATTTGAAGAAGTGAGGATTTATCAATATTTAAATTTTCAAATAATTCTATGATATTCATGCGCTTGTAAATTGAATAAAAACAAATGTAAAATTTTAACGCTTTATTTTACTTGATTTTATTGAAAAAAATAAAATAATTGTAAATTGCCTACATATTCAAATTAAGTAATAATTCATGGAAGCCATCATCAACCAATTATTTGAAATCGAAAAGAAAGCAACAGAACAAAATCTAGATATTTTTGAACGTAACCTAAATAGGATTCAACACGAACTTGAGGAATTGGGTTATAAAATCATCAATCCAATTGGAAACCAATATGATGAAAGAGACGCTTCGATTGAAGCCAATATTCTAAATCCAAGCGCTAAGAAAATCACCAAAGTTTTAAAGCCTGTAATTTATAAAATGCAAAATGACAATTATGTTTTATTACAAAAAGGTATCGTAATTGTTGAATAATTTCTAGAAAAGCTATGAAAAACATTAATATCGGAATTGATTTAGGTACAACCAATTCTGCCATTGCTAAATATGAAAACGGCAAAGTAACTATCTACAAAAATCCTGTTGGGTTTAAAGATACTATTCCTTCTGTGGTTTCTTTTAGAAAAGGGCGTATACAAATTGGCGACAAAGCTCGCGAACATTTTTTATCTAATTCTGAAAATGTTTTTGCTTCTTTCAAAAGAAAAATGGGTTCTGATGAAACCTATTTTGTAAAAGATTTGGACAAACAAATTGCTCCATTAGAGCTTTCATCAATGGTGTTGAAAGAGTTGATTAATTTTACTCAAAATGAAAATCAAAAATCGGCGGTAATTACTATTCCTGCATCGTTTGATACCATTCAAACCAATGCCACCAAAAAAGCAGGTTATGAAGCTGGATTTGCAGAAGTTGTTTTACTTCAAGAGCCCATTGCGGCTTGCTTGGCATATTCCAATTTTCAAAATTTAGATATTGCTTCCGAAAAAAAATGGTTGGTTTATGATTTTGGTGGTGGAACATTTGACGTTGCTTTAGTGAAAATTGACGAACGCGAATTGAAAGTAATCGATCATAAAGGGAATAATTTCCTTGGCGGTATTGACCTTGACACCTTATTTGTAGAGAAAATTATTTGCCCAAAAATAGAAACACAATCTTCGGAAAATAACCTTTGGAATAAAATGATTTCTGGCGAAGATGCAATTTATAAAAAACTGTATTTCGAATTACTTTTTAAAGCAGAAGAAGCTAAAAAAGAACTCTCCTTAAAAGAAAGAACCAACATAGAAATTGAATTTGACGAACTGGAATTATCTTTAGATTTGGAATTATCTAAAGCAGAATTTGAAGCTATTGTTGCTCCAAAATTTGAAGAATCTTTTCAACTCACGCATAAGTTAATTTTAGAAAATAACTTAAAGTTTTCTGAAATTGAACGCATCATACTTGTTGGTGGAACAACATACATTCCTTACATCCGACAAGAATTAGAAAAAAGAAGCCAAACACTTGTGGATTCGAGTATTGATCCAACGACAGCCGTGGTTTTGGGTGCAAGTTTTTATGCTGGCTCTAAACCATCTGAATATGTTGAATCTGCAAAAGAACTAGTTGTTGAACAAGAAACTTTATCGGTTGAACTTATTTTTGAACCTCATTCTAAAGATAAAGAAGAATTGATTGTCGCTGTTTTACCAACAGATTTTAATGGCTTTTATAGAATTACCAGAAGTGATGGCGGATTTGATACTGGTTTACTTGCCGCAAATAAAAAAATAGCGGAGTTCGTTCCACTTTTAGAAAAAGCGACCAATATCTTCTCATTATTTTTATTTGACCAACAACAAAATCAGGTGTATCAGCATACTTCCATTCAAATTACTAATGGCCTTTATAATATTTCTGGTCAACCTTTGCCAAACGATATTTGTTTAGAAGTTGATGAAGAAAGTGGTAAAACCTTCATGGAACGCATTTTTAAGAAGAACGATATTTTGCCACTAAAGAAGACAATTTACAAAACGTGTTCTAAAAATATTCTAAAAAATTCTGACGATAAATTAATCATCAACATTGTAGAAGGTAATGCTGGAAGTATGGTTGGAAGCAACTTAACCATAGGTTACATAGAAATTTGTGGAAAAGATTTTCATCAAGATTTATTAAAAGGAATGGACGTTGAGCTGAATTTCAAAATTTCTGAATCGCGCGATTTGAGTATTACGGTTTATATTAGTTCGTTAGATTTAGAAATAAAAGAAGTGTTCAATCCACATGAGCGAACCATTTCTTTATCTAAATTAACTGAAGAAATTAAAGTAGTTCTCGATGAAGTTTCGGAAGAAATTTACGATAACGAAGAAGATGAAAACTATGAATATCTTGCTAAATTAAAACGCATAAAAGATCATTTAGCGGTTTTATACAATGAATCTTTAGAGATTGTTAATGATAAATCTACTGATAAAAAGTATCAAATTGATGAAATGAAACGTTTAACGATTCAAGAATATGACGACTTAGTTCGCCACAAACATATCTTGAATGAATTGAGCGAATATCATTATTCTAAAGAAGTTTTCCAAACGTATGCTGAGCAAGCGAATCCTCGTCATATGGAAGAATATGAAAAAATCGTTAAAAATGAAGTTGAGTTTTTACAGTCCAACAATAAATATTTAATTCGTAAAAAAACTAAAGAATTAGATAATTTAATTGATTCCGTTTATCTAAAACAAGAATCTCGTTTTATTGATTATTTCTATTATTATCGTTTTAAAGACGAAGAAGAATTTACCAACAGAGACAAGTTTTTAAAATTAGTAGAATTAGGTGAAAAAGCTTTAGAGAACCATAATATGGCCGAGTTAAAATCTATTTGCAGTCAGTTTTGGGAATTGTTAAAATTAAAACCAAAACTAAAAGACGATTTCAACAGTTTTGAAGGGAATTTAGGATTAAAGTAATTTCTAAACAACTTCAAATAATTTTCCTGGCAAAGGTCGAATAACACCTTTTAGTTCCATATTCAATAAAATAGAGGCGGTTTTAAAAACAGGCAAATCACAATCGAGAGCAATTACATCTAGTAGTTGCTTTCCGTTTTTTATAAGATAATCGTAGAGTTTTTGCTCGTCGTTTTCTAAAGTGATGAAAAGCTGTTTTTGAATTACTTTTTCTTCTTTGGCTTTTAATTCCCAATTGAGAATATAAAGAATATCAGCTGCAGAGGTTAGCAAATGAGCACGTTGGGTTTTAATCAAATTATTACAACCTTGACTAAATTTATCAGAAATTCTTCCTGGAACGGCAAAAACATCTCTGTTGTAATCATTGGCTAAATTGGCTGTAATTAGCGAGCCACCTTTTTCGGCACTTTCTATCACAATTGTGGCTTCACTCATTCCGGCAACTATTCGATTTCGTTTAACAAAATTTTCTTTTTCAGGATTTGATGTGCTCCAAAACTCGGTTAGAAAACCTCCATTTTCTTCCATTTTGGCAACATACTTTTTGTGCACTTTTGGATACACTTGGTTCAATCCGTGGGCAATCACACCAATGGTTTGTAAATTATTATCCATTGCGGCTTTATGAGCAACGATATCAACGCCATAAGCAAATCCGCTAACGATGATTGGATTTAATGGTGCTAAATCTTCAATTAATTTTTTGCAAAATTCGGTACCATAAGAAGTAACTTCACGAGTGCCAACAATACTTATCATCTTCTGATTGTTCAAATCCATTTTTCCAGAAGAAAACATTAAAAGCGGACTATCAATACAATGTTTGAGTCGATTTGGATATTCTTTATCTTGATAATAAATCAAGTTAATATTGTTGTCTTTAATAAAACGAAGTTCTTCTTCGGCTTGTTTAAAAACCGATTTATCTTTCAAACTTTTAATTAATGATTTACCAATTCCGTCAATTGAAGTTAGTTTAGATGCTTTGGTTTTGAAGATTGATTCGGCATTTTCGCAATGAGAGAGCAATTTTTTAGCAACAATATCGCCAACGCCATCTACTTTTAGTAATGCCAATAAATGCAGTAATTCTGTGTCGTTCATTATATTAAATCTGTATGGTGTGTATCAATGTGACTCCAAAAGTAAGAACAATAAAAATTGTTAACAAAGTTTGTTGATAAAATTTTGCATTCCACTTTAAATAATTAAATTTGTCATTATGAAGATAGATCAATACATATCACAATTATTATATCGTTACCAATGTGTAACTGTTCCGGGATTTGGTGCTTTTTTAACCGAAATTCAATCGGCGCAATTGCATGAAAGTTCCCATTCGTTTTATCCACCAAAGAAATTGATTTCTTTCAATGCATATTTGAAAAATAATGATGGTTTACTTGCTAATCATATCGCTCAAGCGGAAAAAATGAGTTATGAAGTAGCAGTTACTATAATTGAAAATGAAGTGGCTACATGGAAATCTAAGTTGAATGATTTTGGTGCTATTACTATTAAAAATATTGGTGATCTTTCATTAAATGCTGAACGAAATTTAGTTTTTGTACCTTCTGATCAAGTTAATTATTTGACTTCTTCTTTTGGATTAACGACATATGTTTCGCCTGCTGTAAAACGAGAAGTATACAAAGAAGAAATTGAAGTTCTTGAGGAAAAATCTCCGATTGCTTTTACTCCAGAAAAAAGAAGTTCGGGTAATTTCTTAAAATATGCAGCCATTTTTGTTCTTGGTGCTGGATTACTTGGTGCTGGTGGTTTCTTTGGAAATCAATATTATCAAAAGCAAATACAACAAGAAACTTTAGCGGTTCAAACGAAAGTTCAAAAGCAATTAGAGCAAAAAATTCAAACAGCTACTTTTATCATTAGCAATCCACTTCCTGCTGTAACGCTTACCGTTTCTGAAGGAAAAATGCCTTACCATGTTGTAGCTGGTGCTTTTCAAATGGAGAAAAATGCTGAGAAAATGTATGATTTACTTCTAAAATTGGGTTATCCTGCAAGAAGAATTCCTCAAAATAAACATGGATTATTTCCTGTAGTTTACAAAAGTTTTTCTTCCTATACAGAAGCTCAGAATGAAATGCAAAGAATAAAAAAATCGCATAATCCAGAAGCTTGGTTATTAATTCAAGAATTATAGAAAAGTCCCGATTAGTTCGGGATTTTTTGTTTCTTGTGCCTAAATTAAAATACTATAATTACTACCTTTGCAGCTGAGACCAAAGGTCAAACTGTATGAAATAAAAAAACTATGACTCCTAAACATCCTATAGATTCTTTAACAACGTTAACCGACCTAGTTTTACCAAGTGAAACCAATCCATTAAATAATCTTTTTGGTGGTGAATTATTAGCCAGAATGGACAGAGCGGCAAGTATTGCAGCGAGAAGACATTCTAGACGAATTGTGGTAACAGCATCTGTCAATCACGTAGCCTTTAATCGTTCTATTCCTTTGGGAAGTGTGGTTACTATTGAAGCCAAAGTTTCAAGAGCTTTTACATCATCTATGGAAATTTTTCTAGACGTTTGGATTGAAGATAGAGAATCTGGAAATAAAACTAAAGCCAATGAAGCCATCTACACTTTTGTGGCCGTTGACGAAACAGGAAACCCAGTTGCTGTGCCATCATTAGAACCGCAAAGTGAAGAAGAAAAATCTAGATTTGACGCAGCTTTAAGAAGAAAGCAATTAAGCTTAGTTTTAGCAGGAAAAATGAATCCTCATGACGCTACTGAATTGAAAGCATTGTTTTTGTAAATAAAAAAGTCCACTAATTGCGGACTTTTTTATTTATCTACTTATCCATTGCGATGGATTGGTGTAAGTTGTATTTTGAGAAATCATAAACTTCAGCACTGTTTTACCTTCGGCATTGGTTCGTACTTTTCCTAACACTTGTTTGGTCGATACTTTATCACCGGCACTTACATTTACACTTCCAAGATTTTGATAAATAGTAAAGTAATCTCCGTGTTGCACACAAACAGCTTTGTTTAAAGGTGAAATTACAATTACTTTAGTTACTTCTCCACTAAAAACAGCTCTTGCATTAGAACCAGATTCTGTAGTTATTTCGAGACCACTGTTGTGAATGATTAATGA
>CANGUP010000070.1 GCA_947457105.1 Flavobacteriaceae bacterium | reverse complement strand
GATCATTTTTAAGCCTTTCGCTGGCATATTCTATCAGTTTATAATTTTTACTTACAGCTAATAAAACCAAATCTTTATCATCTTTAAATTCTTTCGAAAAGTGGTATAGTGCAAATTCACCACCATGACCATTAATAAGATTAATTAAGAATGATTTGTCGCTTTTCAATCTATCACTTAATGCATCAAAAAAGTCGAAACCTACATTAAGCCACCGTCCATAAGCGTCAAATTCAGACCAATATTCTCCGCATAAATTTGAAGCACTTAAAGCAATTTCCTCATCATCTTTGAGTCTATTGCTAACAGAACTAAAATTAGCACCATCTGTTGAAACAGCCTCAAGAGCTACTTCTTCATCATCCTTTAAAGCATCACTGAAATAATAAAAACCTTGTTCCTCTAATTCTATGGTTTTTAAAACTACTTCTTTATTATTTAAGATAGTTTCTCCGGCATGCTGCATCACACTCATTTGTTGGTGTATATGCAGAAACAAATCATACCTTATATCCTCAACATGGTCTCTATCATAATCTTCTCCATCAGGCATAGCATCTTCTATCATTTTGTCATAGATGTACTCATAACCCGAATGCTTTAAAGCAAATAATAAAATTTCCTCGTCTTCTCTTAGCGCTAATGGTAAATACTCAAACAGATATCCACTGCAAGACGCTATCAATTCTTTGACAAAATCTTTGTTATATCGTAAAGTAGCATCTGCCATTTTAAACAATTCCAAAATCTCAAAATTAGTATCATAATCGTACCACTTTCTCACTAATGCAGCCCTAATTATATCTTTATCAGCCAAATATTCTTTTGGGAGTGTTTTTAATAATTCGGGTTTCTCTTTTAATTTTTCTATGTAATTTGTTTTTTCTGACATTTAGATTGTTTAAAAGTTTTGGTTAAAGACCTTCTTTTTTGCCAATATGGTATCCATAGCACTTACCTGCAAGTCTTGCAATAGCATCATAATTATCGCTTTTACCATTAAAGTATTTTAGATTATTTATGATTTCTAAATAACATAATTCAACCAAACTATTCATATAATTATCTTCAATACATGGATTTATTATGTCAAGATGTTTAGGTATTTTTTCTTCTTCATTCAGAAGTTTATACGCTTCAAATAAAGTATTTGAATTAATTCTTATTTTCAATCTCATAGTAGCTACATCTTCTTCAATAATCATCATAGCTTCATTATTTGAATGTTTTCTAACAATTTTTATATTCAAATAATAATCATCATGGTATTTTTCAGATTGATAAGAAAAATCGATGTTATCAATAGTTCCTAATGTTTTTATAGTATTAACTAATTTTTCTAATTGATTATTCATAATTTATAATATTAAAGGATTAATAAATGGTTTCCCGGTTAAGTTAATTAAATCGTTTTGAATGCAAGATAAATCAAATACATCATCTATTGGAAGCATTTTTTCTGTTGATTTAGCAGAAGTATTTATACCAATGCTCGACAATCTGTTTTTTAATGTGTTTTCAATCAATTCACATAAATCTTTTCCTGGACCATTTTTACGATTAATTGTATATTTTTTGTTTTTATTATAATTTACTGCATCTTCAAATTGTGGATGGTTAGAGTCCTTTAAAATTTCTGCTACAATAGAATCTAATGTGATAAATGCATAGTAAAACTTATCAGTATAAAGATTCTTTACGCCTTGAATATGACTTTTTAAATTAGCGCTATTGTTTGTATCTATCAAATCTAAATCTCCACCATTTTTTATACTAGATTGATGTCCTTCTCCAGATCTATATTTACTTGTTCCCTCTGGTTGTTTTAATTTTGAATCAAAATAAACAGGATTGTTAAACCACACTAAAGAGGAAATTCCAATCCTTAAAGGATTTAAACCACTTTTACTATCATAATCACTCATATCTTTATAGATTTTTCTAATATCTGCAATAGAACGAATACTTGTTAAATCAAACAACTCCTTTTTTCCATTACCCGATATTCCATTTTGCTTATAATGATATGTAAGTCTAGACTTTATGTCATTTCTTATTCCAACATATAAAGGCATAAATTTATCGGTGCCATTAATATTTACTTTTATTCCATAAACATAAACACCAGGAGCTTTAGGTAATGTCTTCAGATATTTTGCATCAAAAAGCCAAGGACTTACTCCAATTGGGAGATTTGTCGTTAAAGAATAGTTTGCCATTTTTATTGTTTTTTAAATTAGTTATTATACTTTATCATAATTATGTTCCATCCCACAGCGGCACGGATATACTTTTAAATCCTGTTGTATTTTGTTTTTAAATTCTAGTTCATTCGCCTTATTAATTTCTAAATCCCAAGAAACAAAATCGCTTTCGGTGAAGTAGTAAATTACTTTTATAAACGGAACATTGTTTCTTTTTGTCCTCATAAAAACCAAGTGCGAATCTACAAAATACAATTTCTTTTTAGTCGTTTTATGCTCAATCCCCGAAATCCAATCTGATATGCGTTCCAAATCTTCAATTAAAAAACAATCGAGTGGTTTTGAGAAGATTCCATTTTTGGTTTTTATACTTATTTTAACTTCCAGCCAATCGCTATTAAATAGTTTGAATTCAATGTCGCTTAATTCTAAATGATACTTTTCAATTCGTAATTCGAAAATTTCTCCCAAATGATTTTTCAACTTCATATTTTTATTTTTTGAAAATAAATTCTATCAATTGCAATACAAATCCAAAGAAGATTAAGAACAATGCAATTAAAAATGCAACCGGCGGAATCTTCGCTAATTTCAATATAAATGGGGAATAAGCATCTCTATAATCCTCACTTGCATTTGTTTGTTTTAAGAAATTTAAGCTTATAAAATTCATAAAACAAATCAGCGTAATCCATAACCCAAGCGTTGAAAGTGTCATTTGTTTATTAATTTGAAATAAATTTATTGATGCGTAATAAATAAATTATTACATAATACTTCCCTTTGGGTGTGTCTATAAGCCACTAAAATTCCTTCTTTAGCAATGCTATAATCTACACAACAGGCATTGGTGCTCATCAACTGCACCTTATTGGCATCCATCCAATAATGACCAAAGAAAACAGGAATATGTTGCTTTTCGTAGTAAAAATCATAATCGTGATTAAACTCTGAAATATCTTTATCAATCATGTGTGCTGGCAGTGAAGCAAAATCAGCGCCGAAGAATGTTCGCTTTCTAGCTTGCCACCATTTTATTCTGGCTTCTGTTCTTGGTTCTGAGCCGTGATCATTGTAGTGTAATGTTGCAGGCAATTTGAGTTCTTTTCCTTTAAGTAAAATTTCAATAGACTTATATAAGTTAGAATCTGCATGAGCAGCTCTTAGACCATTTTCATCTAATTTTTCTATAGCCGCGTTCTTTAAAACCTCAATAGCATCTTCTTCCCATTGTGCGTGAACTGCTCTAAAATGGTCGGATTCAAGTGCTATTGGTAATTGAGCCATCCAATCTAAATAACAATCTAAATCTTTCCCCACAAAGGCTGCATCTGTTTCTATTACTTGATTCCTTTTAGATTGACTTCGAAAAGTGTTTCCTTCTTTATCTTTATAATTTAATTCTAAAAAGTTTAACTCGTGGTTTCCCATTAAAGCAATCGCATTGCCAGTTTCTTGCATTCTTTTGACTAATTCAACCGTCTCAAATATTTTAGGACCGCGGTCTATATAGTCACCTATAAAAACAGGATAACGTTCTGGATGGGTATATATTCCTTCTGTGTTAGTGTAACCCATTTTATTAAATAATTGCACCAAAGCATCGTAATAGCCGTGGATATCCCCAATAAAATCAGGTTGTTTTGTTTGATTGTAATCAATAATTAATTTACTCATATTTCTTGTTTTGCTTTTAATTCTTTTCTCATTTTTCTTAAGGTCTCAACGGTACATTTTTCGATTGCTGCATTTTCATCTGTATTTAGAAATTCAGTAATCAAAAAAGCTAGAAAGATACTAATGAGTGTGTTTAATAGTAACCGGACTTCATTTTCTGTCTTGCTAAAATAAAATAGATTAATTAGCATCATGAAAATGAATAGAAAACCTCGAAAAAAGTTTCTTGAAAATAGGAAACATAGAATTTTTGACATTCTAATATTAGTCAATAATTCTTCATCAGTTGCATTAATAAACTGCTCTCGGATTGCTTTTGTTTCTTTTGAAGTATCCATAAAATTTAATTTTCAGGGTAATTATTAAAATAGTCAAATTTGCTTGTGGTATCTATTCTATTAACTATGGCAGCACCTTTTATTGTCCCTATAAATGATTTTATAATTTTTCCATTTGAATAAAACTCAAAACTATAAATACCATTTCGTAAATTAAAAATGGTGTCTAAATCTCCACAAGATTGGAAATCATAAACATAAAACTTAACATAACTCCTTTCTGGCCAATATTTATCATTGTAATATTCATAATAAAGCGATTCATCACCAACAGTTTTTGCAGTATATTTAGATAATATAGAATCTCTTATGGTACCAAAAACCTGTATATTTTCTATTCCTAAGACTTTTTTCTTTAGCGTAGTGATTTGAATTAAATCTACTGATTCAGTAAACTTTTCATTCTTAAAAATCTGAGCAGTTACACCTAAATCTAAAAATAGTAAAATAAAAAACAGTGCTTTTTTCATAGTATTTGACTTAAGATTAGGAACAAAATTCAAATTTTAAAACAGTCATTAGAAGTAATACAAACGATCACTATTCAAAAATAGATGATTAGCATCCACTTGTCAAATATATGGCGGTTCAAATAAATGCAAATAAAAACGTTTATCTAATGTTTATTACTACTTTAGCCTTATTTTTTTTAAAATGGCCAGAATCAAGAACAAACCAAAAGAAGCACATTTAGAGCTCTTAAGAAAAGAGTTGTCCAAAAAATACACCCTAAACATTTTAACAAGCTCCGATTGTAAAAATCTTAGCGATGAAATGGACAATACTGTTAGCAAGGACACTTTTAGACGCCTTTTTAATGTTGTCAAAAACAACAATACAATCTCGCTGAAATCACTAAATCACTGTGCTGCTTACTGTGGTTATAGTGACTGGGGTAGCTTTATTGACTATTATAATCAAATCAGGATTAATGAAAATAAATTAACACTGTTGAATTGTCTACAAGGCAAATTAGACAACCAAACTATTATAGAAAAGATTGATAGTTTTCCTGACACAAAAGAAGTGTATGACCTCTTTATTCAAATCATATTAGTAAAAGTCATTCAAGAAGACAAAGACTTTTTTATCAATATTTTTGATTTTGAACCGCTTTTCGTCGATATAGAAAAGAACAGATATGAGATTTATTATTTAGTTCATTTATTATCTACATTATGTCAAAGTCATCAATGGCTGCAGGAAATAGCAATAGAACATTACTTCAATTTAGATGGTGAAAGTCGTTATGATTTTGAAAGTGATTTCTTTATTGAATGGTTAGTAACTCCTCAATTTGATTTTTATCGAAACTTACTTCACAACTACCATTATGTTAAAAAAAACAATCTCAAAGCCAATGCCTTCTATCATCTTACACTAGCGCATTATTACGCTGATATAGAAGATTGGGATAATTTTAAATTGCATTTTAATGAAATTAATACCATCGATTTCAAGGAAATAAACCATAACATTTTATCCATGAAACATAAAGGAATTATATTAATTCATTCCCTAAAATTTAATCCTCATGAACTTGAAAAACTTTGTCTTGAAATAAATAAAATCAATTTTAGATCATTATATGAAGACAGAAGCGATAGAATAACAGCCCTTCTGTTTTTGTGTGTTTCACTTCATAAATGCAGACAATATCAAGTAATTATGAATATTGTTGCTCGTCACTTTAGTAAGCATGAATTAATATTTACACAATGGGGTGAGCAAAACTGGAATCATCTAAAAATTTTACTTTCTGATAGTTTGCTTAAAACCAATCAAATAGAAAAAGCGAAAGAAATTTTTGAAACTATATCAGATGATCGATTTGATTTAAACTTTTCGCCATTTACTAATAAGATTTATGACGCATTAAAGATTCAATTCTAAATTAAAAATTGTATTATTCTTATTATTATAATGTAATCTCTTATTGAATTTAGTTAACTCAAAGCTAAAAAGATATTTAAGCATAAAAAAACTTAAGGCAAAATTTCGATTTTAGTTCCTATAACGACTGACCGATACAATTCATCCATTTCTTCATTGGTAACCGCAATGCAACCTAAAGTCCAATCTTTCCATCTGTGCATTTTGCCAATGTAACCTCTTTTATTTTGAAGGCCATGTATTTTAATATTGCCGCCAGCTGATTTTCCTAATTGTCTAGCATATTTTATATCTTTTTGATTTGGATAGGAAATTCCTAAGTTTTTATGCCAACCACTATTTGGGTTTTTATCATTGATGTAATAAACTCCTTCAGGCGTTTTTCTATCGCCTTCAAATTGTTTAGCTCCATCGGGTTGTCTACCCAATGCTATTGTATATGTCTTTAGCAAGTTTCCTTTTGAATACACCAAAAGTTGCCGTTTTGATTTATAAACTACAATTGAATCAATTTTAGTCTCTTTAGGTAACTGATATTCTGGATAATGGAAGTATGCAACTGAAAGAGTAATAATTAGAACTGTTAAAAAAGCAATTTTTTTCATTTGAGGGTGAATTAACTAATCTCTATATTTAAAATCAACTTGTAAATCAGATGGCATTTTTTTAGGGTCAAAATCATACATCCAATATAAAAGTTCTTTTATATGGAAATAAAGCACAGTGTATTTTATTTTTTTTTCTTTTTCGAGTTTACATGCATCTTTCCCTTCAAAATTCATTTCCATATAATTGTCAAGCAATAGCTGACTAATGCTACTTTTAATCTCTTTAATGCTTAAGTCTGATGGTTCAAATCCTAACAGTCTAATTTCGGAAAGAATCAATTGATAATTAGAGAAAACACAAACTTTTTCTCCATTATCATTATAATAATGAATTGCGTTTATATCGATGCTCTTTTTTTGATATCTTTTCTTTTCAAGCATCAATTAGGATTCAATTGGTATTAAAGTTATTAGTTTGGCTTTTTCGTGAAGTGTTCCATAAACAAAGGCATTTTGTTGGTATTTTTTCCCTAAAGCAATAGCATCATTTTCATCAATATTTGCTACAAAAAAACTCGGTTCAGGTGGCCAATTTCCGATAGAATCCTTTCCTTGTGCGGAGTATATTTTGTACGGTTTTAAGTCATTTTTTAATTTAATGTTTAGTTCTTCGTTTTCATCTTTTGATAAGCCCTTTGAATAAGGATTCCAAGCGGTAATAAAACACCAACTCTTAATTTCATTTTCTTTTAAAAACGTTTGTAGTTCTTCGTTTTCTTGACCAATAAAAATCTCGATTTTTGGATTAAAAATTTCGTAACATGTGGCTTTATAGGCCTTCAATAGGGTAGTTGATATCATAAGTGAGTGAATTAAAATTAATTTTTTATAATAATAGTGCAGTATAAAATAATTATCCTCTGCAGGTCAATAGCTGTTTTTTAGCATTTTTAAATACTCTTGAACCACTTGCTGTATAATTGTAAATTGTTCTGATTTTTCATTTGATGGTTCAAGTAAATACAAACCTCTGTTAATTTCTAACATAATAGAAAATACGTTTGTATTTTTTTTGTAAAAATTCATTGGGACTATTGTACCACTGTAGGGCCAATCTACACCTAAACTGTATCCTTTTTCTTCAAAAAAAGCAACCGAAGCATCTATAATGAACTGTGGTGTATGAAAAGCATCAATACCAATATTAAAATCCGGGCGTATGGGTGACTGATTTAAATCTCTAGTTATTGGTGTAGAAGGGTAGGAGTGGCAATCCACTATTAAACATTTCCCATGTTTTTCCAATTCAGCTGTAACAGCAAGTGTAAATTTGTTGTGATTTTCCCAATAGTAATCTTGCATAATTCTGTTTCTCAAAGTAGGTGTGACTACTCTTAAATTTTCGCCATTATCAAAATGGGTATAAACGGCACCCATACCATATTTTGACATGATTTCCTCTGCATCATTTTCAAAGCGTTCCACATCGCAAAATACTCTAGAAAAAGGAGCTGTGATCATCACGTCTGTTGAAGAGAAAAACAATTCATCGGTGTACCAATCGGTTAATTTTAATTGTTCATTTTCAATTTTTACGGGGTCATTTATGTAGCCATCTCTAAAAGGAATATCAAGAGAAGCATGAGGTATATGTAATAATAATTTTTTCATTTTGTTTTAGTTTTAATTTTATGATTTTTTATCTATTCCAATTTGATAAATAATAGCAGAATAGTTATCATTTGAAAATTGAGTACATTGTTTATTGATTTTTTTTAAGATTTCAGCACACGAGTTATTTGAATTAAAAAGTTCAATTAAATCATTTTCAATAAAGGCCTCTAAAACGCCATCAGAAATAAGTAAGAAATAATCATTTTCTTCAAGATCTGTAACTAGCTGACAATCAAATTTAGAGGGCTGTTGTGCTCCTTTTATTATGCGGGTGACTTCATTTCTATTAGGATGAAAATACTGTTCTAATTCCGTTAGTTCTCCTTTTTCGATAGCTTCGTTAACCCAAGTATGCCCTTTTGATTTATATATTAAGTGGCCATCTCTGATTTGATAAACCGTGCTATCGCCAATCCAGAAAATCAGTATTGAAGAGTGTTTAATTTGAGTCAAAGCTAGAGTGCTTGCCATGAGCGTCTTCGATGGATTTTTCTTTTTATATTGACTTAATGCCTTTTCCACAAAAATCAGGGCAGTGGATAATTCAAAATTGGGATTGTTTTCGTAGTAACTGAATAGGGTATCAGCAACTAATTTTGAAGCAACTTGACCATTTCCATTTCCACCCACACCATCACAAATTAAATACAGTTCTCCTTTTACAAGCAGTAGGGTATCTTCATTAATAGCACATCTGCCTTTTTCGCTCAAATAAGCTTCAGATTTGATATATAACATTGTTATTGAAATTAAGTTTGGGAATGAAAACGATGGTTGCTTTATTGTTCTTCGACTTTTTTGTAAAACCTATATTTCTATGATTTTAAATACATATTTGTTTGAGTTCTTATTTATAAATAGTGTTTTACATTCATGGCGATTACTTTATTTTCTTGGGTGAGTAAGGCGCCACCACTTGGGATACTTGTGCTAAATTCAATTTCATCCTCATCAAAATAGTATGATGTTTCTGGTCCTTCAACTAAGCACATTCTTATAGTTTTGTTTCTGGTAGCTTCAATCTTTTTTTTCATCCATTGGCAATGCTCAATAAGTTTTTCATGTAGTGGACTTAATGTATTATTTTCATAGGCAATTAACTCATCTTCCGCAATATTATTAATGTGGCTGCCCGGATAATTGGTTACATCATTGTTTCTATTGAAATGAATTGGAATTTGCATATATAGTGCATGGCCCACTTTTATTATTACATAAGGAAATTTGCCATAACCATCTATAAACATGTGGCATTCATGCCAATTTGAATCTTCTGTATTGTCTGAATTATTTTCCATGGCTAGTAGATTAAAGTTAAATGAGAGACCTCTTCCAATTGAAAAGAAATTGGATAATGAAGTAATAATATCTTTTTGTATTGGGTGTTAACAGCGAACGGTTTTTCAAATTCGTTTAAGCTGTAAGTAGCTCCTTTGAATTTAAAATTTTCACCTTCGTCATTAAAATACAATAAAACAAAGGGATACACCTTAGTGAGTTCTAAGAGTGTGTTAATCTGTTGGTGTTCAATTTCAAGATACAAAGGCAAAAACCTTTCTTGAAGTTCATGCACTTTTAAAAAAGTGTCATTAGTTTTAATGACCAATCCCTCAAGGTAAATAGAAGTGTGGTCATTAAAAAAAACTTGCATTACATTTTTCATACAAATAATGATTTAGTTAAACTATCTTTATTTGTATTCCGATAAAAATAAGGCGCCTGATGAAAAATTAACGTTAATTTTGACTAGACAGTCCGTATCGTTTTACCACCGTGGTGTCTACACTCGGTTGGTACCCTTACTGGGTTCGAAATACGGTGCAGAGATATAAATAAAATTTGAAACTGCAAAATTTAATTAAATTATTTTAAATCAAGTATGGTATATCTGGCACAAAGTCTACCGTATTTTGATTTCAGAATAAATTTCCTCAGATTGAGTAAAACCTTCGCAAAGACCTATTATGAATCACTTGCAAGATAAACAATTCATTAAATAAACAATTCATTAAATAAATAAGAAACTCTCCTCGCTACGCAGGTTTGAAAAGGAGAAAGTAATTTTTATGGAATATCTGACATGTTTATCATGTTCCAAAAAAAGTAATCAAAACCGAATTAAATTTCCTTCAGAACTAAAAGGACCAATTTCAACTGGCTGTTTTGCTAATTCCATTTCTAAAATAGAGTAGTTGGTTTCTTCTAATACATCGCCATTAGGTTTGATGATTTTCCAACTGTTGATGCCAATAACAAGCATTTCATATTTAGTGTATTCGGTTCCTACTCCAAAAAGAATATTGCCGTTAGGTAGTTCCTTGTAATGCGGGTGCAAAATTGGACCTTTTCTTTTGAGTGTAATTTCACGATCTCCCATATTCACAATAGTAGGTTTTTCATCAAATAGCGCATGGTATTCTTTTACAATTTGTTTTGCTGTATATGTTTGTTCGTTTGTCATTTTGTTGGTTTTAAATTTTTAAAGGCCCAAATGGCAATTCCGAAAGGAACGCCACTTATGAAAGCGGTTATTATTATATTACTCCATGCTGCATAACTAAAATAGGTTTCAGCAATCAGGCTATAAAAGTGAATAAGAACAATAACAATTACAGATAGGGCTATTCCTAATCCGTAATAAATAAGTATTTTTTTTAAGGCATTCATATTTAATTTTCGTTTATGATTCTAATTAAGGTTGGCTCATTATGTTGCAATGCCACTCTAAAAAAATTGAAATAGCTTCCTTCTGCTAGTCTTTCAACAATGTCAATTTGTTTTACGCTCTTCGGCAAGGCAGGGAAAATCAAAGAAAAATGATGCACTTGTCCTTGACTTTTAAAGTAGAACTTTGACGGAGCCAATGGAATGTTGATGGCACTAACCATTTTATAACGTATTTCAGAACCTATAGGTCTTATGTAACACCCCGAATCTATTTGAATCCAACCTCCATTTAAATATTTCTTTGGTGCAATGTATACAAAGTCAATTCTGGTGAAATCATCATCTAGACTGATTTTTTCAATACCCAAATGTTCGTTTGGGGTTTGTTGAGAAATAGGGTTCTTGAACATATTTGGTTCAAGTTTTTTAAGAAGCTCTTCTTGAGTTTCTGTTTCATAATTGGTTTTCATTATTAACTTGTTTTTAGATTTATAGAGCAAAATTATAAGGGCACTCCGTAAATAATATACGGAGTTTAATAAATTTTAAAAAAAAGCCCCACAATTGTGAGGCAGTTAATTTGAAAGAGCTTAATCTTGAAGATGAAGGGCTTCTTTTACTTGGAAGGAGTTTGAGCAGGGCTAAATGTTGTACTTGTGATAAATAATAAAACTAGTTATTTCATGAATTAATTTTTTTATTACCAAACATAGGAAACCGTTAGCTCAAATTTATATGGGCTCGTTGCATTACTAATGTTTAAAGTAGTTGGAAACCCACCTGTCGAATTATAAAGGGGAAAATTAAATCCTCCCATGAACTCATACCCTGGTTCACCTGCATCTTCATCATAAAGATTAAGTGTATATTGTGAATTAATTGAAATAATTTCAATTGGTGTTGAAGGTGTCCAAGTAAAATTATCCGTGCCATTACCATTACTTATTGCATCTTGTATATCATCTCCTTGGAATAAGCTAGTTGAACCTAAAGTTAAAAACGGAAATATGTCTGGGCTATTAAAACTAGTAAAAAGAAAGTCGTCCCATGTTGTTACACCGTCTGGTTTTTTATTTGGAAAGTTTTTTACTTTAATTTTTGTAATTAAAATTTTTGATGGGGTAATTTGTGTTGAGCAATTTGGACCAGTAAATCCTATTGGACAATCACATCCGCAATCTGGTCTCGAAACCCCTCCATTTAAACATGCAATTGGTGTGCATGGAGTTGCACCATTGTTATTGCCATCACTATCACTATCTGATGAGCAAGACAATAATAGACTAAGGGTTAAAAAAGTAAAAAAAAGTGTTTTTTTCATAATAAATAATTTGTTTTTCTTACTCTTATGGCTTTTCGGTTACGCCTCGTTTTTTTTAGTGGGTTCTGAACTCCACTTTTTATTGTCTAATAAATTTAAATTCACCATCATTGTTATAGACATAAGACATCCTTTGGTAATCATAAACAATAGGAGCATTCAAGGATTTTTTCATAAAAGAGATGTAGTTATAAACCGTCCTTTCAGTCATAGAGAGTTTGGATGCCAATTGTTTTGGGCTTCCTGTTACCTCTTTATTTATAAGGTTGTCTAATTCTATGATAATTCGTATATCCAAATTATTGCAATTTTAGCACACGAAACTGAAATTGAAATTCAGTGAAGGCCAAACACATGTTTAGAATATTTATGTTATTTTTGGTTAGAATTTTTATAGTACTAAGTAAATACTAAGCAAAGATTTATACCCTAACCGTAAACTTTATACGGAATGATATTTTTTTGTATTTTTATAAAAAAAATCAACAATGGATATTTCAAAATCTGCTTACAGTAGGTATAGAGTGATCGATAAAATGTTGAAGAACATTTATAGGCCGTATCCAAGTTTATTGGATATTCAAGAAGCTTGTCGGGTAAGCTTGGATAAAGCACCTTCTTTAGATACGCTAGAAAAGGATATTAGAAACATGAAGCAATCGGAAGTTTTTGAAGCACCAATTGTTTTTTGTAGAAAAAATCTAGGATACTATTATTCCAATCCCAATTACTCCATCAATTCAATTCCGCTGACTGATAGTGATATCTCGAGTATTAAGGAAGCGCTGGATTTGGTCAATAATTTAAGTGGAGGGAATAGGGTGAATGAAAGATTTAGTCATGCCATTCAAAAAATATTAGCGACCTATAAAGAACAATTTCCCGAAAGCGATACAAGAAGAAAAATAATACTAACGGATTATGTAGAAGGAGCAAAGGGATATGAAAACTTCAATACGTTGTTTAAAGCATGTAAAAATCAGAATCCAGTATCATTTTCTCATTATTCCTACAACTACAGAGAATTCAGAGCCGTTATTGTGCATCCTATTCTACTCAAAGAATTTGAAAACCGTTGGTATTTAGTAGGTTATTCTGAATCTCATCATTCTATTAGAACCTTTGGATTGGATAGAATTTATGAGCCTTTACCGCTTAAAAGAAAATATATTGATAGCGATGAAAAAGAAGTGGAAAGCTACTGTAATGATATTTATGGTGTTTATCCAATAGAAAATCAACCGAAACAAATTATTACATTTTTAACTTCCATCAAAATAACAAATTACTTCGAGGCCTATCCCATTCATAGTAGTCAGAGGCCTGAAAAAAACGAATCGGGTTCTAGCTTTTTTACCATTGATGTGGTTCCGAGTATGGAGTTGATTCGCTTGTTCCGTTCCTATGGTAAAAACCTTGAAGTTATTAATCCAGAATGGTTGCGGGCACAAACTAAAACATTATTGTAGCATGATAAAGAAAGACAAAAACTTGGTATTTCATTTTAATATGTTTGGAGATGGCGCGTCTAATCCCATATTGCTTAGAATTAGTTTGTTTCCAGAATCAACTAAAATTGATTTTGGATATACCACGACTGAAAAATATTATAATGGAGGATGGATTAAAATTTCGCCTAACACATTTATTGAAAATGCAGCAAGCAAGAAACGTTATACAATGACAAATGCAGTTGGAATAGCAATTGCTCCTGCAATGAGAAATTTTCAGTCAAAAAAAGATTGGCAGTACTTTTCATTGTTTTTCCCGCCAATTCCTCAAAAGGATTGTGTGCTGAATATTGTTGAAGTAGAGGAGGGCACTCCAAATGATTTTAACTATTATAATATTGATTTAAAAATGGTTGATGGTGTAGAAATTCTATAATTGCTGTTACTTATTTCAAGAAAAGTAAATAAGTTTATTTTTTTGGCTAATTACTGCTTCACAATTTTTATTGTTTGAAAACTATTTTCAGTTGAAATCTTTAAAAAGTACAATCCACAGTTGAATGAACCTAATGAGATTGTTTCTCCAT
>CANGUP010000069.1 GCA_947457105.1 Flavobacteriaceae bacterium | reverse complement strand
TTTAGCTAGATTTACTAATTCGGTATTTCTTTTAACATCTATATAGTTATTTTCGTCTAAGATTCCGAAAACAAAGCCATTGATATTTAGTTTTTTGAATTCCGATATTTCCAATTTCATTTGTTCGAATTCGGTATCAGAATAAACGAAATCTCCACCACGTGGTCGAATCATTACAAACAAATCTGAAGATAAAAATTTTCTAATATTTATAACATTCATTGGATTTGGAGTAGTTCCGCCAACTTCAAATCCGTCGCACAATTCTATTCTGTCTGCTCCATTTTCATGAGCAATTTTAGCCGATTCAACGTTAAAACAAGCAATTTCTAATTTATTCATTACTTTAAATAATAGGCTGCGTCAATTAATTTATTTCCAGAATTATCATTAACCGCATAGTTAAAGCCACTTTGAATACAATAGGAACCGTATTGCCCTTTTTTGTTTAAAGCAATAAATCCTACTTGAATATCTTTGAGTTCTTTTCCTCGATTTTTAGTCAATTTTACAATTCTAGCCACAGCTTCTTCACAAGCTTTTTGTGGTGACTTTCCTTGACGCATCAATTCTACTACAAGATGACAACCTGTAATTCGTATCACTTCTTCTCCGTGACCTGTAGCCGTAGCTGCTCCGATTTCGTTATCTACATATAAACCAGCGCCTATTATTGGTGAATCTCCAACTCTTCCGTGCATTTTAAAAGCCATTCCACTTGTAGTACATGCGCCAGATAAATTTCCATGACTATCTAATGCAATCATTCCTATAGTATCGTGATTTTCTATGTTTGCAATTGGTTTGTATTGACTGGTTTTAAGCCATTCTTTCCATTCTTTTTCTGATGCTTCTACCAACAAATTTTCTTTTTTGAATCCTTGAGAAAGAGCAAATTGAAGTGCGCCATCACCTACTAACATTACGTGTGGCGTTTTTTCCATAACAGCTCTAGCTACAGAAATTGGATGTTTGATATGTTCCAAACAAGCTACCGAACCTATATTTGAAAACTCATCCATTATACATGAATCCAATGTAACTCTTCCGTCTCTATCCGGTCTTCCGCCATAACCAACACTTCTTTCGTTTGGATCGCCTTCAGGGATTTTCACTCCAGCTTCGACAGCATCTAAAGCTCTTCCATTATTTTTTAGGATTTCCCATGCGGCACCATTGGCTTGAACTCCGAAATTCCAAGTAGAAATAACAATTGGTTTATTTGTTTTTCCTTCATCAAATAAAACCTCATCCTCTTTTGATTTGAACGAATTCAAAGCAATGGCTACCGAACCAATAGCAGCAGTTTTTATAAAATTTCTACGATTTGCCATACTTATATTTTTTATTCCACACCAATTTCATCAATAAACAACCATGCATTCGAACCAGCGCCTGGATTTCCTTCCGGAATTTTACCCAAATTTGAAGCAACTACTTTAATGAATTTTGCTTTTTTGGAATTTACTTCAATAGTAATTTCTCCTCTTTTTTCAATTATTTCATTTGCTGAAATTGATTGCAAACTTTTAAAATTTACACCATCATCTGATAGTAAAAATTCAATACTCTTTGGAAAATAAATCCAACTTCCTTCATTAGCCAAGCTACTTATTGAAACTTTATTTATAACCTCAACTTTTTCTAAATCGATGATTGCAACCATATCTTTACCTGAAAATCCAAGCCAATCTCGACCAAACTTTTGTCTATCACCAATTACACCATCAACTAATGTAAAAGCGCCATTTGCCGCATAACTTTCGCTAGGTTGATTTAGTAAAGAAATCTTTTTGCTTGTTGCTTTATTTATAGAAAATGATTGTTCGATGGTTGCGCTTTTTTGTTCTCCGTTTTCAAAATAAGCAGCTTTAATTTTTTGACTTTTTGTTATTGCAATTGGATTTTGATAGCTATTAGAATTTAAACTAGGATTAGAACCATCAGAAGTAAATCGGATACCTTCTTGATTTTTAGAGGATTTTATTGAAAATAGAATATTTTTATCAGCTTCTGACTGGCTTATTTTGGAAGTTAATTCGAAAATTGCCTTGCTGTAATTGATTTTATTTTCTTCAAAATATTGAAAATGTTGTATCATTCTATCTTGAAATTCTTTATATTTTTCAGTATTTGATGTGCCCCAAAGCACTTCTGAAAGTGCCAACATTCTTGGAAAAATCATGTATTCAACTTTATTCGCATCTTCCATGTATTCGGTCCAAACATTTCCTTGTGCGCCCAAAATATAGTTAGCTTCGTTTTTATTTAGAGTTGTTGGTGTTGGATTAAAACCATACACTTTTTCAACTGTTGTGAATCCTCCGATTGCTAAAGGTTCGTTTTTAGGTTCGCCTTGGTAATGATCAAAATAGCAATGTGATCCTGGTGTCATGACTACAAAATGGTTTTGTTTAGCAGCTTCAATTCCACCTTTTGTTCCGCGCCAACTCATTACAGCGGCATTTGGTGCTAAACCACCTTCGAGAATTTCATCCCAACCCATTATTTTTCTTCCTCTGCTATTTACAAATTTTTCAATTCTTCGAATAAAATAACTTTGTAGTTCATGCTCATCTTTCAAGCCTTCTCTTTTTATAACAGATTGGCAATTAGCACATTTTTTCCATCTTGTTTTCGGACACTCATCTCCACCAATGTGGATAAATTCCGATGGAAATAAAGCAATTACTTCTGATAAAATATTTTCTAGGAATTCAAAAGTTTCTTCTTTTGGACAAAACACATCATCTAAAACACCCCATTTTAAAGCAACCTCAAATGGTCCGCCAGTACATGAATATTGAGGATATGAAGCTAATGCTGCTACTGCATGACCAGGCATTTCAATTTCTGGAACAACAGTAATGTGACGTTCTGTTGCATAAGCTACAATTTCTTTTATTTCCTCTTGAGTGAAGAAACCACCATATGGTTTATCATCAAATTTTTGTTCTCTGTAGTGACCAATCATCGAACCTTTGCGCCATGCTCCGATTTCGGTAAGTTTTGGGTATTTCTTTATTTCAATACGCCAACCTTGATCATCGGTTAAATGCCAATGAAAAACATTCATTTTATATCTTGCGAGATAATCAATATACTTTTTGATAAATTCTATAGGAAAGAAATGTCGGCTTACGTCAAGGTGCATTCCGCGCCATTTATATTTTGAGTAATCATTTATATGTAAACAAGGTATTGAGATTTCCTTCTTTTTATCAGAAGGAATTAATTGTAAAAGTGTTTGAATTCCATAAAAAATTCCTTGATTTGAAAATGAGGTTATTGTGATTTTACTATTTGAAATATTTAATTCATAGTGTTCTTTATCAAAATTTATAGTATCTGGAAGTTTCATTATAAACTGAATACTATTTGAACTATAAACTTCACTTATACTTAAATCTAATCCTGATTTTGATTTAATTATTTCTTTCAAATATTTTGCTTCAAAAGAATTTTCAGAAGCTTGTATTGTAGTTTTATCATTAAGCACAAAACTTCCTGAGCCTAACTCTACTTGAGAAGGATATGGAATTATAGGTAATTGATTTTGCGAAAAAACAGTGTTAAAAATCAATAGTAGTAAAAATAGAAATTTCTTTTTCATGCAATTTTGAATTTATCAATGGCTAAATTTACATAAAAAAAGTCAAAAAAAATGCCCCACTTTCGTGAGGCATTTTATATAAAACATTTTATTCTATTATTTTAAAGCGTCAACTTTAGCTTTTACTTCAGCTTCAGTTCCTTCAATAATTTCTTCAGTTACTTTACCATTGTTTGTTTTAGTAACGGTAGCTTTAACTTTATCATTACTTACTTTTTCCATGATAACTTTAACTGAAATATTTTCTTTTACTTCACCTTTAAATTTACCATTTTCATCGTACATAGCCATACATTTAGCTTTGTCTTCAGCTGAACAACCATTTTCGTCACACATTGCTGCACACTCTTCTTTGGTCATTGTAGCACATTTGCTCATATCACATTTTCCTGTTGCAGCTCCTTTAACTTCACATGAAGCGTTTGTACATCCTTTTTCTTCACACTCTTCTTTGCTCATTGAAGCACATTGTTCCGTTTTAGCACAACATGAAGCTTTGTCTGTTGCTACACCTGCTGTATGTCCACCTAAAATTGGAGCGATTACTAAACCAATTAAACAAGTTAATTTGATTAAAATGTTCATCGATGGACCAGAAGTATCTTTGAATGGATCTCCAACAGTATCTCCAGTTACAGCAGCTTTGTGAGCATCAGAACCTTTGTAAGTCATTTCACCGTTGATTTCAACACCAGCTTCGAAAGATTTTTTAGCATTATCCCAAGCACCACCAGCATTGTTTTGGAATACAGCCCAAAGTACACCAGAAACAGTAACTCCAGCCATATAACCACCTAACATTTCAGCGATTAATTGATTGTTATCTCCATAAACTAATTTACCTAATAATACAATTGCAATTGGAAAACCGATAGTTAAGATTCCTGGCAACATCATTTCACGCAATGCCGCTTTTGTAGAAATTTCAACACATTTACCATATTCAGGTTTTCCAGTTCCTTCCATAATTCCTGGAATTTCTTTGAACTGACGACGTACTTCATATACCATGTCCATTGCAGCTTTACCAACAGAATTCATTGCTAAAGCAGAGAAAACTACAGGAATCATACCTCCAACAAATAACATTGCTAATACTGGAGCTTTGAAGATGTTGATACCATCAATTCCTGTAAAAGTTACATAAGCAGCAAATAAAGCTAACGATGTTAATGCAGCAGAGGCGATTGCGAAACCTTTTCCTGTTGCAGCAGTTGTGTTTCCAACTGAATCTAAAATATCTGTACGAGTACGAACTTCTTTAGGTAATTCACTCATTTCAGCAATACCACCTGCGTTATCAGAAATTGGTCCGAAAGCATCAATTGCTAATTGCATAGCAGTAGTAGCCATCATTGCAGATGCAGCAAGAGCTACACCATAGAAACCAGCAAATGCATAAGATGCCCAAATAGCACCAGCAAACAATAAAACTGTTGGGAAAGTAGAAATCATACCAGTAGCTAAACCAGCGATTACGTTAGTTCCTGCTCCAGTTGAAGATTTTTGTACGATTGCCAAAACTGGTTTTGTACCTAAACCTGTGTAATATTCAGTTACAGAAGAGATAACTCCACCAACTACTAAACCTACGATTGTTGCATAGAAAACTCTCATTGAAGAAATTTCTTTCAATCCTTCACCGTAGAATTCCATTTGCATAACTTCAGGTAACATATATTTTACCAAAGCAAAACATGAAACAGCTGTTAACGCGATAGAAACCCAGTTTCCAACGTTTAAAGCACCTTGAACTTGTTTTTCTTTTGCATCATCACTAGAAATTTTCACTAACATAGTTCCGATGATAGAGAATAAAATTCCGAAACCAGCGATAGCCATTGGTAATAAAATTGGACCGATTCCACCAAAAGCGTCTTCGATTTTACCACCCATATCTTTAATAACATAGTTACCAAGTACCATTGCTGCAAGAACTGTTGCAACATAAGAACCAAACAAATCGGCACCCATACCAGCAACGTCTCCTACGTTATCTCCAACATTATCTGCAATTGTAGCAGGATTTCTTGGATCATCTTCTGGAATACCAGCTTCTACTTTACCTACTAAGTCAGCACCTACGTCAGCAGCTTTTGTATAAATACCACCACCAACACGAGCAAACAAAGCGATAGATTCTGCTCCAAGAGAGAAACCAGCAAGAGTTTCAAGAACGATAGTCATATCTTCAGTAGAAGTCCAAACACCATTCATAAAATATTGGAATAAAATAATAAAGAATCCAGTTAAACCAAGAACTGCTAAACCAGCAACTCCTAATCCCATAACAGTTCCACCACCAAAAGAAACTTTTAATGCTTGTGGCAAACTAGTTCGAGCTGCTTGCGTAGTTCTTACGTTAGTTTTTGTAGCAATCTTCATTCCCATGTTTCCTGCTAAAGCTGAAAAGAAAGCTCCGAAAATAAATGCAACTACAATTAATATATGTGTTGTTGGAACTATAAAAGAAATTCCAGCTAACACAATACTTGCTCCAACTACGAAGAAAGCTAATAATCTGTATTCTGCTTTAAGAAAAGCTAAGGCACCTTCGTAGATGTAATCTGAAATTTCTTTCATTTTTCCATCTCCAGCGTCTTGTTTTAAAACCCAAGATCTTTTGATTGCCATAAAAGCTAATCCAATTAATGCCATTATTATTGGCACATAAATCATAATTGATTCCATAAATATAATTTTTGTTATAAATTTTATCGGGTGCAAAAATAACAAAATTTTAAGAACTTATGCAACTAGATTGATTTTATAAAAATAAATGTGCTAAATTTATATAGTTTACTAAAGAAATTCCAATTAAAAAACAACTAGTATTTTGAGATTTGGGATTTCGGAATTAAATTTTATTTCTCTTTTTGAGATAATAATACCAAATGGCAAAAGAAGCAAATGTTCTGTATGGTTTCCAATTGTCTGAAAGTGTTTACATTTCTTCGTGAGTTTGACAATCATATAATTCTTTCAAAGTATTTTTTATAGCAATATCGCCAAGTGGAACTACATCTGGTGATTGAAGACAAAACATTAAGTAAACTTCAATACTCCAATTTCCTACTCCGTTGATTTTTACTAGTTCATCTCTTATTTGCTGTTAGGTTTTGGATGAAAACTCTCAAAATTGATTTCATTGTTAAGTACTTTGGAAGCTAAATCTTTGAGATATACTATTTTTTGTCGAGATAGTCCACAAGATTTTAATTCGTCATCAGAAGAATAATAGATATTTTCTGGTGTGATTTTCTTGAAATAATTCTCCAATTTAAAATAACATGCTTTGACAGATTCTATTGAAACATGCTGTTCAAGTATAATATGGCATATATAGGCAAATCCTTCTTCTCTTTTTTGAATGATTAGGATTGCCAAAATTTTCTAAAATATTTTTTAGCTTTTCGTCTTTAGAAATTAGAAATGTGATTACTTGCTGCATGATTTAGCCCAGATAGAAATGGAAAGCAATTTATTGAAATGGATAACTGGAAATTGCTTAGAATTTAGAATCTGAAACAAAGTGAAATAAATTCAGTTCAAGAGTTCAGTTTAAATTAAAAATAGAAACCAAATTCTCCTTTAATTGTAAAATTATTTGTTCCTGGAATGTTTCTGTAATTTCCTCTCCAACTTGCATCGATACGAAATACTTTGAATATGTTTCCGATTCCGACACTGTATTCCCAATAAGGTTGTTTTGGAGCTTGGTAAACCAAACCTGAGGCATTTATTAGTTGATTTTCTTGAGAAATTATTCCATAAACTCCTCTTACACCAATGATTTCTCTCCAATTAAGTTTTCGCATCAGTGGAATTCTAGACAACAATCTTCCTTGGAAATTATGATCCCATTGTAAAGTAGCATATTCGTCGGAAACAAACTCATAAAAATTTAAATTATTAAAGGTGTTGCCAATAATAAAATAGGTTTGATTTCCGGGAATTACACTCATTAATCCAAGTGGCACTTGTCCGAAAGTTTTTCCGAGTTCCATAGTTAAGTTTGTTCTTCCTAATGGTCCTATTGTTATGGGTTGTTTGTAATATAGTTGAAGTTTGCTATAATCAAAATCACTATCTATTAATCCTTTAAATCCTTGACTATAATTTACAAAAAAGCGACTATATGGACTATCTACATTAAGACGTTCTACTCCGTAACCTACTGTTTTTCGTCCAGGAGTATATTCTACTTGAAGATTAACTTCAGATTGTTTCACTTCACTTTTTGTAGTTGTATAAGTATCATCTGAAAAATAATCTAAACTAAATATTGGTGAAGCTGACTCTAAGGTTCGATAAGAAAATCCTGTTTTAAAAATTAAATTTTTTATAGGCTCTATTTCAACAGAAGCCATGGTAAGATTAATATTAGTTAATTTTCCATTATTCCCAGATGCAAATAAAGCAGAAGATGCAAAACTTCTTCCTAAAACATCATTGGTTGTTGTCAAACTAGCTCCAATTTGCTCTACATCTCTTCTATTTCCGGCCTCAACAATAATTCGTCTTTTTGAATCCACCATCCACTTTCCAGACAAGCCGTATTTGAATTTATTATCGTCAAATCCGTATGCAGTGTAACCTTGCAAACGCCATTTATCATTTGGTCCAAAATAGGTTCTTCCTCCTACTCTAACTCGAATTCCTTCTACTACATTAAATCCGAAGGTTGAAAAAATAGGTCCGAAATCAAAATTCCCTTTTTGTATATATCCGCTACCTAAAATAGTTACAAGATTATACATTTGCTTGAATTTTTTAACTGTTTTTAAAGTATCAAGCATTTTGTAAACTCCAATTTCATCTTTATTTAGTTTCTCAAATCGGTTTTCTTCCCAATATTCATCTGACTTGGTGTAAACTGCATTATCAATAAAATTTACTTCTTCTTTATAAAACTTATCAGGTTTTACTTCGTTAAATTTATGATTTCTCACTAAAGTTGTTCGTTTTCCATAAACACCTTTAGATTCTTCTTTTTTATTGATGGCAAAATCTGACATCATGTAATCTCTGGTAAGAAGAAAAACAGAATCGTTTACCACTTCAAATTCTTGCTCGATATAGATATCTTTTACCCAGTTAATATTGGCACTTTTAGAAACTGCCATATTGATGGTTTTGATAGCATAAGTAGAATCATTAACCCAAAAATCTCCTTTAAAAGTTAACTCGTTTTTTCTTCTTGGATAAAACAAAATGTTGTAACACCATTTATTATCAATAAAAGAGCTATCTCTTAATACATAATTATAAACATCTATCCCGGTAGTTGATAGTGGACTTGTAAAACTTTTATCAAAAAAAGTTAAGTGATTATTATAGATATTGTAATCATTGTATAGGTCTTTAATGAAAGTGTTTACACCATCGCCATTTCCTAAACCTGAGTTTTTGTTGGCTTTGATAATTGATTTTTCCTTCTTTAATTTATTGTCACCATAAACATCATACATAGATTCATTGATGAAAATAGGTAAATAGGTTTTTCCAGTAACTTTAGAAGTGTCTACTTTATTGAAAACAAACTCCATTCCTTTGAAGATTTTTTGCTTCATAAAAGCACTATCTATGGTATTCAAATCAAATTCAACTTTCTCGTATTTTTCATATTGATATTGATCAAACATACGTAAGCCATTTTTCCTTTTTCTTTCCCAAATTTTTCTCAGAATATCTAATGCTGGATTGTTTTTCTTTGAAGTTTTTCCTTTGTAAATAACAACCTCTTGCAACATTTCTTCTTCATTTAAAACCACTTTCATGTTATAAGTTACCAGCTTTTCTAAATCTACATCTTTAGTAGTAAAACCAACGAATGCCACTACTAATATTGTGTAATTTTTAGTTGATTCTAAATAAAACTTACCGTTTTCATCACTAACAGTTCCTTCATTAGAACCTTTAAACACGATATTTGCATAGGAAACTGGTTGGTTTTTCTTATCAACAACAACGCCACTTACTTTTGTTTGAGAAAAAACAAGAGAGGAAAAGAGTATGATTATAGAAAAAAATAATTTTTTTAACATGATATTATTTGCAAATTTTTGGTAAAAAAAAAAGCTTCATCAAGATTTCTCCGATGAAGCTTCAAATATAATAGATTATATTATTTGTACATTACTTTTTTTACTGCATTAACAACATCTTGCGCATTTGGCAACCATTCTTTCAATAAAGTTGGTGAATAAGGCGCTGGAGTGTCAGCAGTTGTAATTCTTTGAACAGGAGCATCAAGGAAATCAAATGCTTTATCTTGAACCATGTAAGTAATTTCAGAAGCCACACTTGCAAAAGGCCAAGCTTCTTCAAGAACTACTAAACGATTTGTTTTCTTCACAGAATTGATAATCGCATCATAGTCCATTGGGCGAACCGTTCTTAAGTCGATAATTTCACAAGAAATTCCTTCTTTAGCTAATTCGTCAGCAGCAATAAATGCTTCTTTGATGATTTTTCCAAAAGAAACGATAGTTACATCAGTTCCTTCTCTTTTAATATCGGCAACTCCTAATGGAATAATGTATTCACCATCTGGCACTTCACCTTTATCTCCGTACATTTGTTCTGATTCCATGAAAATAACTGGATCATTATCACGGATTGCTGCTTTCAACAATCCTTTAGCATCATAAACTGTAGATGGAACTACCACTTTTAAACCTGGTGTATTAGCAAACCAATTTTCAAAAGCTTGTGAATGCGTTGCTCCTAATTGTCCGGCAGAAGCTGTTGGTCCACGAAAAACCATTGGCATTGGAAATTGTCCAGCCGACATTTGACGCATTTTAGCAGCGTTATTTATAATTTGGTCAATTCCAACTAATGAAAAGTTAAAAGTCATGTATTCTACAATAGGACGACAACCGTTCATTGCTGAACCAACTGCAATTCCTGCAAAACCTAACTCAGCAATTGGTGTATCAATCACTCTTTTTGGACCGAATTCGTCAAGCATTCCTTTTGATGCTTTGTAGGCACCATTGTATTCGGCTACTTCTTCACCCATTAAATATACGGCTTCATCGCGACGCATTTCTTCACTCATCGCTTCGGCAATCGCTTCTCTAAATTGTATCGTTCTCATATATATTGTTTCTTAAAATCTATTTTGGATAGCAAAAGTAAAAATTTTATTTAGATTATTGGATATTTAGATTGGTAGATTGTTAGATTTACTATTTTGTTTTTAACGAAAACGATGTAATGTATTATTTTAATTGCTTGAATAACATTTAAACCGATTACTCAGAAAAATTATTACTCTGAAGAAATTAAAAAACAAAACTTTATTTAAGTGATTAATTTGTTAGATTTGTTTTGATATAGAATTTGGGCACGGATTGAAAATCCGCGCTATCGGGTATGGATTGCACATCCGAGATATCAGGACTACTATAAAAATTAATAGCTATGAAGAATGTACTAATATTGTTACTAATTTCTTTTTTATTGTTTTCTTGTAAAGAGGAAGTGAAACAAGAAGTGAAAATAGAAAGGGACAACTTAAATATAAAACTTGTTTTCCCGGATACAGTCTACATCAATGAGGGTTATGATGGTGAAATTAAGTATAAGAATCATTTAGATACTATCACTACAACTCTTGATGATGTAAAAAAATATCGATATATTGAGTACTATTTTTTAAAAACAAAAAACATAAATTATGATGAAACCTATTTAAAGACAATTATAAAAGATACCGCTTATGCAGATAACAGCAAAGTAATTCCTTTGTTATATGTTAAATTTGATAAATTGGGACAAAATTACATTGATGGTATCATAACTGATAAAGTGAGTATAGTAAACGGCGGTAAATTGGTGGGTGGAAAGCCAGGTACTCGCATTATTACTAATCAGTTTAGGGTTACTAAAGGTGTTTATGTTATTGAAAAGCCAAAAAAGGCAAAGTAACCACAGCTGCCGCGCGAAACTCCGATCTCGCAGAATTACATTCCATGCTGACAATAAAGTAATTTCAAACAATAACCAATCAAGTTTTAAATAATTTATATTGAAACTCCTATCTAAAATTACTTAAATAGAAAACCACTTCATATTCAACTCCATCTGAATTCATCCAAATTTCAATTCAACAAAAGTTAAATCTTCTGTTTTGGTTTCAAGTAATAGTAGCGAAATCGATATAATACTGACTTTTTTTAAAAAAATAGTATGCACGCATACAAATATTCGAAATATATTTTATACTTTTACACTCAGAAAAAACTTTTTAAAAAATATATAATGAAAATATTAGTTTGCATCAGCCATGTGCCTGATACTACTTCAAAAATCAACTTCGTGAATGGCGATTCTGAATTTGATACCAACGGAGTTCAGTATGTTATCAATCCAAATGATGAATTCGGATTAACTAGAGCCATTTGGTTTCAAGAACAACAAGCAGCAAACGTAACTGTTGTGAATGTTGGCGGACCAGATACAGAACCAACTTTAAGAAAAGCATTAGCTATTGGAGCGAACGAAGCCATTCGTGTAAACGCTACTCCAACTGATGGTTTCTTTGTTGCAAAACAATTGGCAGAGGTTGTAAAATCTGGGGGTTATGATTTAGTAATCTGCGGAAAAGAATCCTTAGATTATAATGGTGGAATGGTTCCAGGAATGTTAGCAGGTTTATTAGGTTATAACTTTGTAAATTCAGCTGTTGAAATGACCGTTGATGGAACTTCTGCAAAAGTAGGAAGAGAAATTGATGGTGGAAAAGAAATCGTTTCTGCATCGTTACCATTAATTGTAGGTGGACAAAAAGGCTTAGTGGAAGAAAAAGACTTACGTATTCCAAATATGAGAGGAATTATGACAGCAAGAACTAAAGTTTTAACTGTACTTGAGCCAGTAGCAGCTGACAATATCACTAAAGCAGTGAAATTTGAAAAACCAGCAGCAAAATCGGCAGTGAAATTATTTTCAGCTGACGATTTAGACGGATTAGTTAGCGCATTACACAACGAAGCAAAAGTTATTTAAGAATTAGGATTCTGGAATTGGGATTTAAAATCCTTAATCTAAACTCCTAACTCTCAAAATCCTTAATAAAAAAATCCTTAATCCTAAATTATTATGTCAATATTAATATATGCAGAATCAGCAGACGGAAAATTCAAGAAAGTTGCTTACGAATTAGCGTCTTATGCAAAAAAAGTTGCCGAATCACTTGGCACAACAGTAACCGCTGTAACAGTTAACGCAGGAAATGTTTCTGAGTTATCTAAATATGGTGTAGATAAAGTTTTAAAAGTAACTAACGATAAGTTGGCTAACTTTAACGCAAAAGCTTACGCAGATGTAGTAAAACAAGCTGCACAAAAAGAAGGCGCAAAAGTAATTGTACTTTCATCAACAACAGACAGTTTATACCTTGCGCCTCTTGTATCTGTTGGATTAGAGGCAGGTTATGTACCTAATGTGGTAGAATTACCTCATACTTTATCACCATTTCAAGTAAAAAGAACCGCTTTTTCAAATAAAGCATTCAATATCACTGAAATTTCAACAGATGTAAAAGTACTTTCAATTAGCAAAAACTCTTTTGGTTTAGTTGAAACTGCTACCTCTTTATCTGAAGAAGATTTTGCACCAACATTAAACGATGCCGATTTTTCTGTAAAAGTTGAATCCGTAGAAAAATCTACAGGAAAAGTAACTATTGCCGATGCTGACATCGTTGTTTCAGGTGGACGCGGAATGAAAGGTCCAGAAAATTGGGGAATGATTGAAGAATTAGCTTCTGTTCTTGGAGCAGCAACTGCATGTTCTAAACCAGTTTCTGATATTGGATGGCGTCCTCACAGTGAGCACGTTGGTCAAACAGGAAAACCAGTTGCAAGTAATTTATACATAGCAGTTGGTATTTCTGGAGCAATTCAACACATTGCTGGAATCAACTCTTCTAAAGTGAAAGTGGTTATCAATACTGATGCTGAAGCACCATTTTTCAAAGTAGCTGATTACGGAATTGTTGGTGATGCTTTAGATATTGTTCCAAGATTGACTCAAAAATTAAAAGAATTTAAAGCAAATAATAGCTAAAAATAAAACTAACTCAAACGTGATAAGCTATCTGAAATTATTTTTAGGTAGCTTATTTTTTTTGTTTAAAAAAGAGAAAGTTTTTTGTTACTTTGCAATCAATACAAATACAAAGTATTATTGTTTTCCAAATTTGATAAAATATAAAAATGAGTTTAGTAAAACTTACCATAAAAGGAATTTCGTATAGTCAAACCCAAAATGGAGCTTATGCCTTGATTTTAAACGAAGTTGATGGAGAAAGAAAACTACCAATCGTCATTGGAGCTTTTGAGGCACAATCCATCGCAATAGCTTTAGAAAAGGAAATCAAACCTCCAAGACCATTAACGCACGATTTATTTAAAAGTTTTGCAGACCGATTTGATATAGTAGTTAAACAAGTAATCATTCATAAACTAGTTGATGGTGTTTTCTATTCCAGTATCATTTGTGAAAGAGACAAAATTGAAGAAATAATTGATGCAAGGACTTCAGATGCTATCGCATTAGCGTTGAGGTTTTCAGCACCAATTTTTACATATAAAAACATTCTTGATAAAGCCGGAATTTTTTTGAATGCCAATCCATCTGAAACTGAAAACACAGAAGATGATGGCGCACTTTCAACTCCAGAAACTTTCGGAATTGAAAACGATTCAAATACTGAAAATTCCTATGCTAAACTAAGTTTATCAGAACTTCACGAGCTTTTAGAAAGCGCTGTTCAAGACGAAGATTACGAAAAAGCAGCAAGAA
>CANGUP010000068.1 GCA_947457105.1 Flavobacteriaceae bacterium | reverse complement strand
GACTATACAAAGACCTTCGCAGAACTTTCTATCGAAGAAAAATCCAACATTAGTCACCGCGGAATTGCAGTAAAACAATTGATTGAGTTCTTGAAATAGTAGTCAGTCGCAGTCACAGTTTTCAGTAAAAAAACAGTACCCAATTCCTTAAATCTAGACTGAATAGGAAAACTAATAGTTTGAATAAATCATAACTAATTAATTATCAATAATTAACAAATTAGGCTATATGATTTTTAAAGACTACCTTTGCACCCAATTTAAAATACTTTATGAATAAATTTGAACAATTAGGTCTGAATGAGTCGTTACTGCTGGCGATCAAAGATCTAGGATTTGAGAATCCGTCAGAAGTGCAAGAAAAAGCCATTCCAGTCTTATTGGAAAAAAACACAGACTTAGTAGCTTTAGCACAAACAGGAACAGGAAAAACAGCAGCATTTGGTTTTCCGCTAATCCAAAAAATAGATGCTGAAGACAGAAGTACACAAGCGTTAATTTTATCACCAACGCGTGAACTATGCTTACAAATCACCAACGAGATTAAACAATACTCTAAATATGTAAAAGGTTTACATACAGTGGCAGTTTATGGTGGTGCAAGCATTACAGAACAAGCCCGAGAAATTAAAAGAGGTGCTCAAATTATTGTAGCAACTCCAGGAAGAATGCAAGACATGATTAATCGTGGTCTTGTAAACATCAAAAACATCAACTTTTGTATTCTTGACGAAGCAGATGAGATGTTGAACATGGGTTTTTATGAAGACATCGTATCTATTTTATCGGATACTCCAGATGAAAAAAATACCTGGTTATTCTCTGCAACAATGCCTGCAGAGGTAGCAAGAATTGCAAAGAAATTTATGCACGATCCAGCAGAAGTTACTGTTGGTAGCAAAAATTCAGGTTCGGCAACAGTTTCTCACGAATTTTATTGTGTGAACGCTCGTGACCGTTACGAAGCTTTAAAACGTTTAGCCGATGCTAATCCAGATATTTTTTCTGTAGTTTTTTGTAGAACAAAACGTGATACTCAAGCGGTTGCAGAAAAATTAATTGAAGATGGTTACAGCGCTGCTGCTTTGCACGGAGATTTATCTCAAGCGCAACGTGATGGTGTAATGAAATCATTTAGAGGTCGTCAAATTCAAATGCTTGTTGCGACAGACGTTGCTGCTCGTGGAATTGACGTTGATAACATTACTCACGTAGTAAATTATCAATTACCTGACGAAATTGAAACCTATAATCACCGTTCAGGACGTACTGGTCGTGCTGGTAAATTAGGAACTTCAATCGTAATTATCACTAAAAGTGAGATTCGTAAAATTTCGTCTATCGAAAGAATCATCCAACAAAAATTTCAAGAAAAAACTATTCCTTCTGGAATGGAAATCTGCGAAATTCAATTGTTACACTTAGCTAATAAAATTAAAGATACTGAAGTTGACCACGAAATAGACAACTATTTACCTGCAATCAACGAAGTTCTTGATGGTTTGACTAAAGAAGAATTGATCAAGAAAATGGTTTCAGTTGAATTTAATAGATTCATTAACTACTACAAAAAGAAACGTGATTTATCAGGTGAAAAAGGTAGTGAAAGAAGCGAAAGAAGTTCTGAACCAAGAGAAATAAGAGCTGGTGATCCTGTTAGATATTTCGTAAACATTGGTTCTAGAGACGATTTCGATTGGATGCAATTGAAAGATTTCTTGAAAGAAACATTAGACTTAGGTCGTGATGACGTGTTTAAAGTTGATGTAAAAGAAGGTTTCTCTTTCTTTAACACAGACGGAGAACATACTGATAAAGTTATGTCTGTCCTTAACGGATTTGATCTTAATGGAAGAAGAATCAACGTTGAAATTTCTAAAAACGATGGCGGAAGCCGTGAAAGACGTGACCATAACGGAAGAAATGGTGGCGGTTTCGGTGGCGGAAGAAGCTCTGGTGGTTTTAGAGGCGATAGAAATTCTGGTGGCGAAAGAAGAGGTTCTGGAAGTTTTGGTCCAAGAAGTGGCGGAGACAGAAGTTCGGCTCCAAAACGTGAAGGTGGATTTTCATCAGACAGACCAGCAAGAGAAGGCGGTTTTAGAAGTGAAAGAAGTTCAGCTCCAAGAAGAGAACCTGGTTCTGCTCAAAGAGAAGAAAGAGCTCCAAGACGTTCTGACGAAAGTTCTGACAGACCAGCAAGTCGTTCATTTGACGCCGCTAAAGTAAGAAGACCAAGAAGAAGCTAAGCTTTCTTTTAAATAATAAATACTAAATTCCAAATTCCAATGATTTCTATTGGGATTTGGATTTTTTTTTTGTAATTTTATTGGATTGTTAATTTTCTTATAATAATTTACAAAACATAATGAAAATCTTTAAGAGTTTTATACTTTTAAACTTTCAAACAAACACATGAGATATTTTGCTCTAATTTTGCTCTTCCTTTTCAGCTCAAATGCCTTTTCGCAGGATGTTTTGACTAAGAAGAAAGTTTATGGAACGGTAATAAACGGAACGACTTCTTTAGTTTTACCCAATGCTAATATAATAAATATCAACAAAGTAAAAGGCTCAACTACTGACACAAAAGGTGCTTTCGAAATTGATGCTGATGTAAATGACACACTTCACATTACCATGATTGGTTTTCAGTCCTTGAGAGTTAGAGTAACAAATGACTGGATTAAAAACGGTACAGCCAAATTAATACTTACTGAAAAAGCCATTGCACTTGAAGAAGTAAAAGTGAAACGCTATAATCTTACAGGATATCTAGAAGTAGACACAAAACTAATTCCTGAAGAAGAAAATTTCCGTTACAGCATATCAGGACTTCCAGCAGCTTATGAAATGGGAGATCGTTCACCAAATGCTTTTTCACGCGTGATGAATTCTATTTTCAATCCTGCCGATATGTTGTACAATTTCTTTGGAAAAAAACCTAAAGAACTCCGCAGATTAAAGGAAATGAAGAAAGACGATACGGTAAAAAATCTTCTTGAAACCAAGTTCGACAGAGAAACGATTTGCATTTTATTAGGAGTAACTAAGAACGAAATTGCAGAAATTCTCCAACATTGCAGCTACTCTGAAGCATTTATACAAACAGCAAATGATTTACAGATTTTGGATGCCATAAGTCAATGCTACGAGCAATACAAAGTCTTAAAAAAATAAAAATACTTTTTAAGTGTTATTATTGCTACTACTATTAATTGCAAATCAAATAAACTTGTTTTTATAGGTCAACCAATTCCGCCCATTCCTCCTGTAGTACCAATACCAACAGTAAAAAACATAATTTCTGCCATAAATGCAGGAGAAATTTTAAATATTCGGGCTAATGGGATAACTATTACTTTTGATAACACAGGAAATATTTTCTTGACTAACAGAACAACTTTTTCATTATCAAATGGTGAAATTGCTTCGTTTATAAAAATTGATATTGGAACAAATAACGAAACTTATCAATTATTATCATTTACAAAAACAACACCTTAATAATCAAAAGTTTGCAAATATTTATTGTAAATTTGTAAAAACAAAAATTATGAAAAATATAATTTATCTTTTTGCTATATTGCCAATATTTGCGTTTTCGCAATGTTGGCAATCTGTGGATGCAGGAGAAAATCACACACTTGCAATAAAAACCGATGGCTCACTTTGGTCTTGGGGAAGTAATAATTTTTTTAAACTTGGTTATGACACTCCATCTGGAATTAATCCAAACCCCGTTAGAATTGGAACTTCAAATGATTGGTTTTTAATTTCCGCAGGGAAATGGCATTCGGCTGCAATAAAAACCGATGGCACACTTTGGACGTGGGGCTACAATTACTTCGGACAGATTGGACAAGGAAATGGTGGAACTAATAATGCGATAGTTGGTCAACCTACACAAATTGGCTCGGACACAAATTGGCAATCAGTGTCAGTAGGAACAAATTACACATTAGCCATAAAAAATGATGGAACTTTGTGGGGAACTGGAACAAACCAAAGCGGCGAACTTGGAATTGGAAGTCCTATTGCAGCTGTCTTTATGACTCAAATTGGAACTGATGCAAATTGGAAACAAGTTTCTGCAGGTGGTCAAGTATCTCTAGGTCTTAAATTAGACGGTACACTATGGTCTTGGGGAACTGGATATTTAGGAAATGGAAATACAACTACCTCAAACATACCAATTCAATTAGGGGTTGAAAATAACTGGCAAAAAATTTCAAAAGAAACAGGTTCTGCAATAAAAACTAATGGAACATTATGGAGTTGGGGCCTCCATTCAGGTAATGGTACTTTAATAATTTCAACAGTTCCAACACAAATTGGCTCAAGTTCAGAATGGCAATTTATTTCAGCAGGTCTCGGTATAAAAACTAATGGAACATTATGGTCTTGGGGTTTAAATGATTATGGACAATTAGGAAATGGTAATTTAGTCGATAATCATACCGCAACTCAAATTGGAAACGGAACAAATTGGAACTCAATTTCATCTGGATATTATTTTAATACTGCAACAAGAATAGATGGTAGATTATATACTTGGGGAAAGAATTCATCAGGAGAACTGGGCGATGGAACGGTATTAGATAAAAATATCCCAACTCAAGTTAGTTGTTTGCCTTTAAATTTAAAAAGTTTTTCTGATAATTCATTTATTATTTATCCAAACCCTTCAAAAGATTTTATACACATTAAAAAAAATGATAATCTAATAATTGATCAATTCATTGTAATTGACATCTTCGGGAAAGTAGTTATTGATGAGAAAAACATAAATGGCAAATTAAATATTCAACAACTACCAAACGGAATTTACTTATTACAAATAAATTGTCAAAACAGAAAATTCAATTATAAGTTTATAAAAGAGTAATTTCCAATGAAAGAAACACTGCCCCAACAAAGAACTGTGCTTAAAAACAAATAAAAAGCAATAATTTTTTAATTAAATTTAGGCATAGCACTTTTGTATTCTTTATTAAACTCTATTCCTGATTTTCCAGTAGAAAATCTTATCTTAGCAAGAAATAATCGTTCCACGAAGCCGCTACTGCGCCAATCCGCAACGTTAAAAAACTTCCAACATGAAAAAAATTCTATTATTATTACTTTTAGTAAATTTTATAAGTTGTAAAGATTCTCAACAAAATGCTGATAAAAACAACACAATAGATTCAACTTCTAATAAAAATACAGCAAAAATGTCTAGTTCAATCAAACAAAAAATAACGCCAAGTCTTTGGGTTGATAAAGATGCAAAAGCAGTTGTGGCTTATTATCTTTCTATTTTTAAAGATGGTAAACTAAAAGAATATCACAAATATGATAATCCAACTGAAGCCAAAGAACAAGGTGGACAAGTGAGTTTTGAAACCGCTGTAATGGAAATTGGTGATTTAGAATTTAGTATTTTGGCTGCTGGACCTTATTTCAAATTTAATGAAGCTATTTCATTTGTAATAAACTGTAAAGACCAAGCCGAAGTAGATTATTATTGGGCTGCTTTAACTGCCAATGGTGGCGAAGAAGGTTCGTGTGGTTGGTGTAAAGACAAATATGGTTTATCGTGGCAAGTTGTTCCTGTAGAATATTTTGATTTAATCAATAGTAAAGATTCAAAAGTTAGAGAAAAAGCTATGAAAAACACCATGAAACAAAAAAAGTTAATCCTTTCGGAACTTAAATAAACTGTTATATCTTTTTCAAATCTTGGTAATAACGTTCCTCAATTCTTTTAATATCTTTAATAGAATTTCTAGCCCAATCCAATCGTTTTTTAAGAATTTCTTCTTCGGTCAATTGCCAATTAATATTCGATTGACGCAATCTATTAGTAATATCTTGAATGATAATCGCCGCAGAAACCGAGATATTTAAACTTTCTGTAAAGCCAACCATCGGTATTTTGATATAACCATCGGCTTGGTCAATAACTTCTGGCGAAAGTCCTTCTTTTTCAGTTCCAAAAAAAATAGCGCTTCGTTTTGTTATATCAAATTCGTGAATCAAGCACGAATCATTGTGTGGCGTTGTAGCGATAATTTGATAACCTTTTTCACGCATAGCATCCATGCAACTTTGCACTGAGTTAAATCGGTTTACATCAACCCATTTTTGTGCGCCCATAGCAATTTCAGCATCGATTCGTTTACCAAATTTTTCTTCAATAACATTCAATTGTTGAATACCAAAAACTTCACAACTACGCATCACCGCACTGGTATTGTGCAACTGAAAAACGTCTTCCATGGCAATCGTAAAATGATTGGTTCTATTCTTTAAAACCTCTAAAAAGCGCTCTTTTCTGTTTTCTGTAAGGATATCTTCTAAATATGCTAAGTAATCTAAATCGACCATTTTAAAAAATTAATTTTGGCAAAAATAGTAAAAATGCTTAGTTTTAAGTCCAAATGAAAAAGATGAAAAAATTAGTAGTTTTAACAGGAGCAGGAATTTCTGCCGAAAGTGGTATCAAAACCTTTCGTGATGCTGATGGTTTATGGGAAGGTCACGATGTGATGGAAGTTGCCTCGCCCGAAGGTTGGCGTAACAATCAAGAATTAGTTTTAGATTTTTACAATCAAAGGCGAAGACAATTGCATCAAGTAAAACCTAATTTAGGACACCAAACTTTGGCAGCATTAGAAAACGATTTTGACGTTCATATTATTACTCAAAATGTAGATAATTTGCACGAACAAGCCGGAAGCACGAAAGTTTTACATCTTCATGGCGAACTTCTAAAAGTACGAAGTGTAAAAGACAGTAACTACATTTTAGATTGGTCACACGATTTAAAAACAGGAGATTTAGATAAAAACGGACATCAATTACGACCACATATTGTTTGGTTTGGTGAAGATGTTCCAGAGCTTGAAGAAGCTTTGCAAATTGTTCAAACAGCAGATATTATTGCAGTTATTGGAACTTCATTACAAGTTTATCCAGCGGCCGGATTGATTCATTACGGACAACCAAATACGCCTATTTATTATATTGATCCAAAACCTGCAACGATTTATGAATTAGCCAATCCGTTAGAAGTAATTCCAATGAATGCTAACGAAGGTGTTCCGTTTTTGAGAGAAAAATTATTACAAAAAACACACAACTCATAACTCATAACTTATAACTTATAACTATTTTTGCAACTTCAAAACAACAACACAACAACAATGCAACTAACAGAATTAAACGCTATTTCACCAATTGACGGACGATATAGAAGTAAAACCGTTACCTTATCACCATTTTTTTCGGAAGAAGCACTTATAAAATACCGAGTTTTAATTGAAGTCGAATATTTTATTGCTTTATGCGAAGCCGATTTACCACAACTTTCAGGTGTAAACAAATCGGTTTTTGATGAGCTACGTAAAATTTATACCACCTTTTCAACTGAAGATGCACTTTGGATAAAAGAAACCGAAAAAACGACGAATCACGACGTTAAAGCTGTCGAATATTTTATCAAAGAGAAATTTGAAACTTTAGGATTATCTCAATTCAAAGAGTTCATTCACTTCGGATTAACTTCTCAAGACATTAACAATACAGCGATTCCTTTATCGACAAAAGAAGCTTTTGAAAAAGTATATTTACCAAGTTTGATTGCTGTAATTGCAAAATTAAAAGAATTGGCAATGGAATGGAAAGACATTCCAATGTTAGCAAGAACACACGGTCAACCGGCTTCTCCTACTCGATTAGGAAAAGAGATTTTGGTTTTCGTAGAACGATTGGAAGAGCAAATGCGTTTGTTATTTAACGTTCCATTTGCAGCAAAATTTGGTGGCGCAACCGGAAATTATAACGCACATCACGTAGCTTATCCAAAGACCGATTGGAAAAAATTTGGAACCGATTTTGTGGAATCTACATTAGGATTACAACATTCGTTTCCAACAACACAAATAGAACATTACGATCATTTTGCTGCCTTTTTTGATGCTTTGAAACGAATTAATACGATTCTAATTGATTTAGATAGAGATATTTGGACGTATGTTTCGATGGATTATTTCAAGCAAAAAATCAAAGCAGGAGAAATTGGTTCGTCAGCAATGCCACATAAAGTAAATCCAATTGATTTTGAAAACTCTGAAGGAAATTTAGGAATTGCAAATGCGATTTTCGAACATCTTTCGGCAAAATTACCAATTTCGAGATTGCAACGTGATTTGACAGATAGCACGGTTTTAAGAAATATTGGAGTTCCAATGGGGCATACTTTAATCGCCTTTGAAGCTACTTTGAAAGGTTTAAATAAATTGGTTTTAAACGAAGTTAAATTTGAAGAAGATTTAGAGAAAAATTGGGCTGTAGTTGCTGAAGCAATTCAAACGATTTTACGTCGTGAAGGGTATCCAAATCCGTATGAAGCTTTAAAGGATTTAACTAGAACTAACATTATTATCAATAAAGAAGCGATTCATAATTTCATACAAACCCTAAATGTTTCCGATGAAATTAAAGTGGAATTGATGCAGATTAGTCCTAGTAATTATTTAGGAATTTAATCCCTAAACCAAAATAAAAATGAAAAAATTATTATTTACAATTGTACTTTTAAGCTCTTTATTTTCAGTTGCTCAAAAGAATTACATTTTATTGAAAGATGGAAATAAAATGGAAATAGACGAAAGAGATTTTTATTATTCAACCTTTGAAAAAGTTAGATATACTCTTCCTAGTAAAGAAGGTTTCGAAGCAATAAAAGGAATCGATATTGATAAAGTAGATAAATTAGTATCAGGAGATATTACTTACATCCCATTTAAATACAGTGAGAAAAAGAAAAAGTATATGGTATTGAGTAAAATCATTGCTGAAACAAGTGACAAAATGCTTTTATTGAGCTTTACTCCTCCTTTCTCAGCTGATGGCTACTATCTTGATTATAACTATAAAATAGTTGATAAAGCTACAAATACAATTATTGATTCTGGTTGGTTTAACGAAAGTAAGTTGCCTAAAAAATTAGTTGATCAAAATACGGCAATTACAACTATCAAAAAATATTTCTCAAAGTGTAAAGAAATGATGGACAGCTTAGCTGAATTTGAAAAGAAAATACCAACTGCCAATGGAAACGGATATACTGAAGAATACATTGCAGGTTTTATGCATCAAGACAAACCATATACCTGCAACTAAGACAGATAATTTTTGTTATAATTTCTTTAAATCTGCTTTAGTCATTTTGATTGAAGCAGATTTTTTGTAATTTTAGTAAAAATTCAAAAATATGCCACACTTTTTAGCAGCATCTGCAGTTCATCTACCCGATTTAATTAGTGATTTAGGTTTAATCCTAATTACCGCTGCTATTGCTGTATTATTGTTTAGAATTTTGAAACAACCCTTAGTTTTGGGCTATCTAGTTGCCGGATTTTTGGCTGGTTCTGAATTTGACTTTTTTCCCACAGTTCAAGATGTCAACAGCGTAAAAGTTTGGGCAGAAATTGGCGTAATCTTTTTACTGTTCAGTTTAGGATTGGAATTCAGTTTTAAAAAACTAATGAAAGTTGGCGGAACAGCTTCCATAACTGCATTTTCACAGATAATTGTTATGGTAACCATTGGCTTTTTTGTGGGTCAATTGATGGGTTGGAATAAAATGAACAGTATTTTTCTTGGTGTAATTCTATCTATTTCGTCAACAACTATAATCTTAAAAACCTTTGATGAACTGGGTGTAAAATCTCAAAAATTTGCCGGAAATGTAATTGGATCTTTAATTGTTCAAGACATCATCGCCATTTTAATGATGGTTTTACTGTCGACAATTGCAGTAAGTCAGCAATTTTCTGGTATGGAACTAGTTTTATCGGTTTTAAAACTGGTTTTCTTTTTGACTATTTGGTTTGTGGTTGGCATCTTTTTTATTCCGACTTTATTACAAAAAGCTAAACACTTGTTGACCGATGAAATGATGTTGATTATTTCGTTAGCACTTTGTTTGCTAATGGTGATTTTTGCAGCAAATGTTGGGTTTTCTCCTGCACTTGGCGCATTCATAATGGGTTCTATTATTGCAGAAACTACTCAAGCCGAACATATTGAACATCTTGTAAAACCTGTAAAAGATTTATTTGGCGCCGTTTTCTTTGTATCAGTTGGAATGCTTATCAATCCTGATACTTTGGTCGAATACGCTTTACCTGTTGCTATCTTAACATTGATCGTAATCTTTGGACAATCAATTAGTTCTACCATTGGTTCACTTTTATCAGGACAACCTTTAAAACAATCTATTCAAGCCGGAATGAGTTTGTCTCAAATTGGCGAATTCTCCTTTATCATTGCCACTTTAGGAACTACCTTAAAAGTTACCAGTGACTTTTTGTATCCAATTGTAGTTGCTGTTTCAGCAATTACTACGTTTACAACACCTTTTATGGTAAAATTTGCCGAACCATTTTCTAGTTTTGTTGAAAAAAAATTACCAAAAAAATGGGTAAAAAGAATACAGCTTTATAGTGCCAATACCGAGGAAATCAAATCGTTAAGCAACTGGCAAATAGTATTGCGAAGTTATTTGACTCAAGTTGTCCTCCACTCTATTATTATTGTAGCAATTATTTTGCTTTCCTCAACTTATTTATTGCCATTAGTTCAAGATTCTAAAGCTGGAAATGTGATTGCTGCTTTAATTACAGTTGTTATTTTATCGCCATTTTTATGGGCATTATCATTAAGAAGAGTTGCTGTAAAACAAGTTCAAATTTTAATGGAAGAGAAAAAACACCAAGGTCCAATTATTATGTTGGTACTTTTTAGAATCGCACTTTCTTTATTTTACATCGGATTTGTTTTAAATACTTTTTTCTCGTCTGGCATTGCATTTATTGCCTTTTTAATTGCTGTTGTTGCTTACATTCTATTTCCAAAACAACTTCACGCTATTTATCATAAAATTGAACATCATTTTATAAGTAATTTGAATAATCGTGAAATTAAAAAAGAAAATAAAAGACAAAATACTTTATCACCATGGGATGGACATATGACTGAATTTGATATCGCTAAAAAATCTAATTTGGCAGGAAAAACTCTAGAAGAGTTAAAAATTAGAGAACAATTTGGAATAAATATCGCCTCAATAAGAAGAGGTGAAGTTATAATTAATATTCCAATTAGAACCGAAAGACTATTTCCTGGCGATGAAATTAGTGTTATTGGAACGGACGATCAAGTTAAAGAATTCAAAATTTACTTAGATAAAAACGAAATTGATGTAGCAGAACAAACTGTTGAAACGGACGTCGTTCTTCAAAAATTGGAATTAAAAAATCGAGTTTGTATTGGAAAGAGTATTCGTGAATCACAAATTAGAGAAAAAACGCACGGAATCATTGTAGGAATAGAACGCAACGGAAAACGAATTCTAAATCCGGAATCCTATTTAGTTTTAGAAGATAGCGACATCCTTTGGATTGCTGGCGAAAAGAAAAAAATTGCCGAATTTCTGAAAGAGTAAAAAAACCATTAAGTAAATTAAGACACATTAAGTTTTTTAAATTCTTAATTTGCTTAACTTTCTTAATGGTCTAAATTATTAGGATTACTTCGGAATGACAAACTGAAAACTGAGACTGAAAAATAAAAATTTATCTAGAATAATTCGGAGCTTCCTTAGTAATCGTAACATTATGAGGATGACTTTCACCAATTCCACTTGTTGTGATTCTTACAAATCTTCCTGTTTCTTGTAGTGTTGGAATATCTTTAGCTCCACAATAACCCATTCCGGCTCTTAAACCACCAACGAATTGTTGCATACTTTCGTTTAATTCTCCTTTGTATGGGACACGACCTACAATTCCTTCTGGAACTAATTTCTTAATATCGTCTTCAACATCTTGGAAATATCTGTCTTTTGAACCTTCTTGCATGGCTTCAACAGAACCCATTCCACGATAGGATTTGAATTTTCTTCCTTCAAAAATGATAGTTTCTCCTGGAGATTCTTTTGTTCCTGCTAAAAGTGAACCAAGCATTACACAATCAGCTCCGGCTGCAATCGCTTTTGGAATATCTCCTGTGTAACGAATTCCACCATCAGCAATAACTGGAACTCCTGTTCCTCTCAAAGCCGCTGAAACTTCTAAAACTGCAGAAAATTGAGGAAATCCAACTCCAGCAACAACTCTAGTAGTACAAATAGAACCTGGACCAATTCCGACTTTTACACCATCGGCACCACTTTCTACTAAATACAAAGCAGCTTCTGCTGTTGCAATATTTCCAACAATGACATCAAGATTTGGAAATTTAGATTTAACTAATTTCAAAACATCAACTACACCTTTTGTGTGACCGTGAGCTGTATCAATAATTACTGCATCAACTCCGGCATTTACTAAAGCAGTTGCTCTTTCTACAGCGTCGGCAGTAACTCCAAGTGCTGCAGCTACTCGAAGACGACCAAATTTATCTTTGTTTGCAACAGGTTTCTGAGCCAATTTAGTAATATCCCTAAACGTAATTAATCCTACTAATTTGTTATTAGTATCAACTACTGGTAATTTTTCGATTTTATTTTGTTGCAAAATTCCTTCTGCTTCTTGCAAAGTTGTTCCTTCGGCAGCAGTAACAAGATGTTCCGAAGTCATTACTTCTAATATAGAACGCGAATTTATTTTCTCAAAACGCAAATCTCTATTGGTAACAATTCCTTTTAAAATTCCGTTTTCGTCAACTACAGGAATTCCGCCAATTCCGTGTTCTTTCATCAACATTTTAGCATCACCAACAGTTGAATTTAAAGGCAAAGTCACAGGATCAATAATCATTCCGGCTTCAGCACGTTTAACTTTTCTAACTTTAGCTGCTTGTTGTTCGATAGTCATGTTTTTGTGTAAAACACCAATTCCACCTTCTTGAGCCATAGCAATTGCCATAGAACTTTCAGTAACGGTATCCATAGCTGCAGAAACTACAGGAACATTCAACGAAATATTTCTCGATATTTTCGATTGAATATTGACTTCGCGCGGTAAAACTTCAGAATAATTTGGAATTAGCAGTACATCGTCATAGGTTAAACCTTCTCCAACGATTTTAGTCGAGTGTGCTTTCATTGCAATTTGTAAGTTTATGCTGAACTTGGTTCAGTCTTGTAGTTAAATTGCGTGCAAATATAGTGAAAAAGTAAATAGTAATTAGCGAATAGTGATTAGTTTTATCATTTAGTAAATTAAAATGATTGAAAATTCAATAAAAATGATTAACTTTAATGTAACTTCTTAATTCAGTTTTATGATAGATTCCAAAGATAAAATTTCAGGGCTTTCAAATGAAGAAGTTACTTCCTCAAGAACTAAAAATGGCACCAATTCTTTAGAACATCAAGAAAAAAATCATTTCTTGATGTCATTTTTAGAAATGGTAAAAGAACCTATGTTTTTGTTATTAGTTGCTGCCGCAAGCATTTACTACATTTCTGGCGATTATGGTGATGGAATTTTTATGACGGTTGCTATATTTTTAGTGGCAGCAATTTCGCTTTTTCAGGAAGCTCGAAGTAGAAATGCAATTGATGCCTTAAAAAAATTATCACAACCCAAAAGTAAAGTCATCAGAAATAGTGAATTTGCAGAAATTCCAAGTGAAGAAATTGTGCTTGGCGATTTCATTCAAGTGGAAGAAGGAACCTTTATTCCTGCAGATGCCATTATCATTCAATCAAATGATTTTTCGGTTAATGAAGCAATTTTAACTGGTGAATCATTATCTATTTTTAAAAATGAAACATCTGAAATCAAACAAGTTTTTCAAGGAACAATTGTTGCAACAGGTATGGCGATTTGCGAAGTGACTGCTATAGGAAATCAAACAAGCTTGGGGAAAATTGGAAAAAGTTTAGAAGAAATTCAAGAAGAAAAAACACCATTACAAATTCAGATTAACAATTTTGTAAAGAAAATGTCCATTATTGGATTGGTGATTTTTGCTATTGTTTGGGGTTTAAATTATTACCATTCCAAAAGTATTTTAGATAGCCTACTTAAAGCATTGACAATTGCGATGAGTGTTATTCCCGAAGAAATTCCGGTTGCTTTTGCATCATTTATGGCTCTTGGAGCTTGGCGATTAATGAAAATGGGAATCATAACAAAACAAACTAAAACTGTTGAAACTTTAGGTAGTGCAACAGTAATTTGCACCGATAAAACAGGAACAATCACAGAAAACAAAATGAGTTTGGCACAATTGTATGTTTTCAAATCGGATGCTATTGTTGAAACAAAAGAAGAGTTGAATCCAGAAGCAGAAGAAGTTTTAAGTTATACCATGTGGTCGAGCGAACCTATTCCGTTTGATGCTATGGAAATAGCCATTCATGAAGCGTACACTAAATTAGAATCGGTAGATGAAAGACCAAATTTTAAATTAGTTCACGAATATCCTTTGGGCGGAAAACCACCAATGATGACGCATATTTTTGAAGATTCTAAGGGTACAAAAATTATAGCTGCCAAAGGAGCGCCAGAAGCAATTATCGCTGTTAGTCAATTATCTGAAAGTGAAAAAAAACAAATTTTAGTTGCTATTGAAAAAATGGCTAACGAAGGTT
>CANGUP010000067.1 GCA_947457105.1 Flavobacteriaceae bacterium | reverse complement strand
TTGCATTTACTGATTTTTTACTCATTGATTTTTAAGTTTATAGTTAATTATTGGTTTTTTGTTTTATTCTTTTTTTGTTGTTTTTTTCTGCGATTTTCCCAGAATGTCGCCCAACTTGTATATATGTATGATTCAGTTGCACATATCTACCTTATATAGGGTAGATTGCTCCAACTAAATCGTATATTTTACTCAAATCTACAAAACTAAAATTTATCTTACAAGCAAAGTAAGTTTTTATCTTGGGTTAATTATCTATTAGAATTTTTTGTTTGTGATGCTAGCCTAGTTAATAATTTCTGTTTTTTCTCTGAAAAATCGTCAGCTAAAATTGTCTTAAAACGCCATAATTTCAGATTAAAGTTTTCATTATCAGTAAACTTTACTTATTTTTTTACGTTGGTATATAATTTGTTTTTTGGGAAGTATAACTAATAAATGTTTAATTTAAAATATAAAAATTATGAACTTAATTAAAAGAAACACCGTTCCATTTCCATCAATTATCGATGAATTATTAAAACCAGATTGGTTAGGAGGCATCCAAAATTTTAATACCAATGTTCCTGCAGTAAATATCAAAGAAACTGATACAAGTTTCGGAATTGAATTAGCTGCACCTGGAAAGAAAAAAGAAGATTTCAATATTGAAATTGATCACAATGTGCTAACTATTTCGTCTGAAGAAAAAACAGAAAAAGAAGAAACCGACGGTAAATATACTCGTAAAGAGTTCAGCTATTCGTCTTTCAGAAGAGCGTTCACTTTGCCTGAAACGGTAAATACAGAAAGCATCAACGCTACTTATGAAAATGGTGTTTTGTATGTGGCACTTCCGAAGAGAGAAGAAGCACTTCCAAAACCAAAACGTTTTATTGAAATTGGTTAATTAATTTTTGATTAGTATGAAAAACGCAACTTTTTTAAGGTTGCGTTTTTACCATAAGGTCTTCGACAAGCTCAGACTGACAATTGTATATCAATTTGTATTTTGTTTAAAAAACAATTTATAAATAACGAATTATTTTATAATTTCTCTTTCAAAGATTTTATTTCATCTCGATATTTAGCAGCTTGCATAAAATCTAATTCTTTTGCTGCTTTTTCCATAGCTTTTTTAGCTTCACGGATTTTCTTTTCAATTTCGGGTTTTGATAAGTATAAACTTTCAGGTTCGGCAGCTTTTAAAACTTGGTTTTCATAATATTGTGTTGAAACCGAATTTCCTGCTAAAGCACTTCCCAAACTTTTATTTAAAGCTTTTGGTTCTAAACCGTGTTTGGTATTATAATTCATTTGTTTTTCACGACGATAATTCGTTTCGTCAATGGTTTTTTGCATTGAAGCTGTAATTTTATCGCCATACATAATCGCTTTTCCATTTACGTTTCGAGCCGCACGACCAACAGTTTGTGTAAGTGAGCGATGACTTCTTAAAAATCCTTCTTTGTCGGCATCCAAAATGGCAACTAATGAAACTTCAGGTAAATCCAAACCTTCACGTAATAAGTTTACTCCAATTAGTACATCGAACAAACCTTTTCGTAAATCTTGCATGATTTCCACGCGTTCCAAAGTATCAACATCTGAGTGAATGTAACGGCAACGTATGGAAACTTTCGTCAAATATTTGGTCAACTCTTCCGCCATTCTTTTGGTTAAAGTGGTAACTAAAACACGTTCGTCAACTTCACAACGCTGTTGAATTTCCTCAATTAAATCGTCAATTTGATTCAAACTCGGACGCACTTCTATAATTGGATCTAATAAACCTGTAGGACGAATAACTTGTTCTACATAAATTCCTTCTGATTTTTGCAATTCATAATCTGCGGGTGTTGCTGAAACATAAATTACTTGGTTTTGCATCGATTCAAATTCCTCAAACTTTAACGGACGATTGTCCATCGCAGCAGGAAGACGAAAACCATATTCAACCAAATTCTCTTTTCGACTTCTATCGCCACCATACATCGCGTGTACTTGCGAAATCGTTACGTGACTTTCATCAACAACCATCAAGAAATCATCTGGAAAATAATCTAACAAACAGAAAGGTCGTGTTCCAGGAAGTCTTCTATCTAAATAGCGTGAATAATTTTCAATTCCGGAGCAATAACCCAATTCGCGAATCATTTCTAAATCGAAATTGGTACGTTCTTCCAATCGTTTTGCTTCTAAATGTTTTCCAATTTCTTTGAAATAATCGACTTGTTTTACCAAATCTTGTTGAATATCCCAAATAGCCGCTTGTAGAACATCAGGTGAAGTCACAAACATATTGGCTGGATAGATATTTAGTTTTTCGTATTTTTCTAAAACTTGTGAACTTCTGACATCAAAAGCTTCGATTTCTTCAATTTCATCACCAAAAAAGTGAATTCTAAAAGGTTCATCACCATAACTTGGGAAGATTTCAACCGTATCGCCTTTAATTCTGAAATTTCCTGGAGTGAATTCGGCTTCGGTTCTTGAGTACAAACTTTGTACTAATCTATGTAGTAATTTAGTTCTAGAAATCACTTGATTTTTTTCAACAGAAACCACATTTTTCTGAAATTCAACCGGGTTTCCAATTCCGTAAAGGCAAGAAACAGAAGAAATTACAATGATGTCTCGGCGACCAGAAAGTAGGGCAGAAGTAGTGCTTAAACGAAGTTTTTCTAGTTCTTCATTGATAGATAAATCTTTTTCAATATAAGTTCCTGTTACAGGAATAAACGCTTCTGGTTGATAATAATCATAGTAAGAAACGAAATATTGCACCGAATTATTTGGAAAAAACTGCTTGAATTCTGAATATAATTGTGCGGCTAATGTTTTGTTGTGCGCCAAAACCAATGTAGGTTTTTCTACATTTTGAATTACATTGGCAACGGTAAATGTCTTTCCTGAACCAGTAACTCCTAGGAGTGTTTGGTATTTTTCGCCATTGAGAATTCCATTTGAAAGTTTTTCAATGGCTTGTGGCTGGTCGCCTGTAGGTTCGTAGGAAGAGATTACTTGGAATTTCATAAATCAAAAGTAAAGTCTTTTTTCGGAAAAATATGTTGTATCTTTAATAATATTATATGAACTATTCTCATTATCTTCATAATTTCTCCATACAAAATTAGCATACCAATCTGCAAACCATAACATTTTATTGTGAGTACTTTCTAAAAAGCAACATGAAATGTCAATATTGTGTCCTTCGCTCCAAACTTGAGTTTTTATATAATCTGGAAAGCTTTCACCATGACTAACTTTTATGGTTCTTTTGTCTAAAATGATTTCAACTGTTTTGTGTTTAATTATTTCATTTTTTAATAATAAACCCAAAACATAGTTGTAGAAAATATTTTTATCCTTTTTTAAAGCATCAAAAACATTTGATTTATTTACTGTTATTGAAATAATCATAAACGAATGACACTTTGTAGATAATTTGTTTAATTGATTAGAAATAAAACTCGAATGTTCAGGAAGAAAATTAGCTCCTTTTTTTTCAATGTTTGGCGTTAGTTTATATTTTTTGTAAATATCAGAAATGAAACGAGTAATATATTTTTCTTCATTTTCAGAAATAACTAGACCCGTAAGAGTAATATATCTACTTGATCCACCATTTCTATTTGGTTTGTCAAGGGTCCATCATAAATCTCCGCTTTCATCTATATATATTTTCATAAAAAAAAGGGCTATAGCCCTTTGAATTTTTCTTTTAAAAAAGATAGACCCTAAATTCGATGCATTTACAATACATTTATGGTAGATGTTTCACCGCCACGATTTTTTTAGGAATTACCTATCGTCTACAAAGATACAAAACAATTTTAAAATGTCAAGTACTTGTATAAAAATTAACAATTTATGATTTTGTTTTAAAATATCAAACAGAAAACTTCCATTCTTTCTGTTGTTTTTCGCTCAAGAAAGTCCAAGCTACAAAACGACTTATTTTTTGTCCTTGAGCCATTTCTACCGTTTTAATTTCAACGGCTCCAACTTTGTTTAAAGTTTTGTAAATGCTTCGTAAATTATCTTTTTTGGAAACTAAAGAAGTGAACCAAAAAACTTGCAAAGGATATTTTACACTTTCATAAATCATTTGAGTTATGAAACCAATTTCGCCACCAGTGCACCAAAGTTCTGCGTTTTGACCACCAAAATTTAGAACTGGCTTAGTTGATTTAGTATCTTCCAAATTATTTACTTTTCGTAAAGAAACTTTAGTTGCTTCGTCTTGCGATGCATGAAATGGTGGATTACAGATTGTAAAAGCAAATTTATCTTCGGGTAGAATAATATTTTTAAAAATAAATCTTGGTTCCACTTGCAATTGAAGACTTATTGCTTCAATCAAATGTGGGTTTTTTGCAATGATTTTTTTGCAATTTTGAAGTGCGTTTTCATCAATATCAGTTCCAACAAAACTCCATTGGTATTCATGATTTCCTATTATTGGATAAATGCAATTTGCTCCAATGCCAACATCTAAACCAATTACATTTTCACCTTCAGGAATGATTTTGTTATTAGAATCAGCTAATAAATCAGCTAAATAATGAATATAATCAGCTCTTCCTGGAATTGGTGGACACAAATAATTTTTAGGAATTTCCCAATATTCAATTCCATAATTTGAAATTAATATAGCTTTATTTAATGCTTTTACCGCTTTAGGATTTGCAAAATCAATAGTTTGCTTCGCCTGTTCGCTTTTGCTCGGGTCGACATCGTGTTCATTGACGAAAATATAATTTTTTAAAATAGGATAATTGTAAATTAATTTTTCAAAATCGTATCTAAATCTATGTTGATTTCTTGGATGTAATGTAGTTTTTTCTGTGATTGTTTTGTTCTTCATTTTGTCATTTCTCTATATCAAATATAGAAAAACGAAATGAATTTTCTTGTTTATTTTTTAATTATCTTTTTATAGAATGATTTCTAATCAAAACATTCCATCAACAACAAGTCTCCATCAGAATGTTCGATTTTTACAATGCCATCTTCGGATACATGGTTGCTACTTCCTGTTCGATATCCAATGGTAAGTTCTTCATTATTTAAAGGATAGAATAGATTTTGTGTTGTAATTCCGCTTACTTTTCCGATAGGAATTAAAGAGATAGGCGTATTTTTAGTGTACCATTTTTCAAATTTATTCGGTAATAAAAACACTTTAGAATGGTCGTCAAGAATTACAATCTTTAATTTGTTTCTATAACTAATAATATTTGTGATATTTGTAATTGTATGATCGGCACGTTTTCCGGTTGCCCAAACTACGTTTACTGCTTTATGTCCTTTTTCAATTAAATAATCAAAGGCTTTTTCTAAATCGGTTTTGTCTTGATTTGGTGTGTGAACAATTTCAAGTGGAAACTGTTTCTCTTTATAGATTTCTGGATTAAAATTATCGTCAAAATCACCTAAAAGTACATCAATTTTAATATCTAATTGTAAAACTCTGTCAATTGCGTTGTCTAAAACTACAACTATTGGAGACCATTCTAGTAATTGTCCTAAGAGTTCAAAACTACACGATGCGCCATTTGCAATAATTAATGCTGGCTCTTGATCGTCGCGAACTATATGATGTGATGACATTTCTGAAGTACAAATTACGAAGTTAGAAGTACGAAGTTATTTTATAGAATTATTTCTTGTTGTTTTAATTGACACTACTATAAGAGCTAATAATTCTTCTGATTCTTTTAATAATAGATGAAATTCGTTATTTAATTTTAGGTTTTCAATTTTGGATATTTATAAAGTAAATCAAGAAAAAAATTACTTTCATCAACTTCTTCTTCAATTATTTTCAATTTATTAATAAAATCTGCTGTAGATTTAGCTCTTTGCGATGCTCTATAATTAGCTCCTACCGAACTTTAACATCTAATGAGTTGATTTACATAAGCATTGTATTCTCTTGTTTTAGGCAGCTTTGTACATAATAACATACAATCAATTGCGAATTTTCTTGTTCTTGGTTTTAAATCATTTGTCATTTTGGCGTTTATTTGTTTTCAAAAATACACTTTTTTTTCAAAATATTTTACTTCTAACTTCGTACTTCTATTGAACAGTATAATTTAATGTGTCAATTTCTGATAAATGAAAATAGCCCAACGGATAATTAGCATCGTTAGTTTGGTTTATAATATTTCCTCTCAATGTTGCTGGTGGAGTTGCAAATGGACTTCCTCCAGCACTTCCTGCAATATTCAATAATTTGTTCATGTAATTGAAATAGCGAATTGAAATTCCTTTCAAGCTAAAACTAAGAACATCACCAGATTTTAAATCACTATCAGTGTAGAATCCGAACATCTGATTTCCTTGGAAAAATTCATCTTTTATAACACCAAATTCAGGTAATAATTTTTCCGAGTTTTTTACTCCTATTAAATAGTTGTTGTCTTCTAATCCATTGTCTTGATAGAAAAATTTTACTTGAATTTCATCTCCTCCAAATCCTTGTACTGTAGTTTGTTGTGTGCTATCAATGTTTGGTGTTGCTAACAGTTTTTCAGTTGAAGTATAGGTTTGTCCTAAATGTTGAACGGTTAAAGTATAATTTTCATTAATAACAGGAATAAAATTTGAACAAACATATTCTCCAGTATTTGGAATTTCTATGAAATTGAAAACAGTGTTAGAACTATTTGTAACAAAAATAACTGCTCCAGAAACTACAGGTATTGTATTGCTATAATAATCTGTTGTAAGAGTAAGTTTTATTTTTTGATCGTTTCCAATAGTTCCTTTTTGCCATAAAATATTGGCATCAATAACCAATTTAGGTTTGGCTGTATCTAAATCTATATTGACTTTGTCTTCGCAACTTGCAAAAAATAGTAGAGCTAAAATGTAAATTATATTTTTCATTTTGTTAGAATTTAAAGTTGTAAGAAACTGCAGGAACAATTCCGAAAATAGATAATTTTATGGCTTCATTTTGTCCTGAATCTTGATTTTGACGGAAGCTAATTGAAGCAGCATTTTTTCTAGCGTAAAGGTTATAAACACTAAAAACCCATTCACCTTTCCAACGTTTATTACCACTTCTTTTAGGAGTTAAAGTAGCAGAAATATCTAAGTGATGATATAAAGGTAAATTATTTTCATTACGTAAACCATAACTTGGAACAGTAATTCCTTGATAAGTATATTGTCCGTTTGGATAAGTTACAGGTTGACCAGTTTGGAGTACAAAATTGGCTCCAAAATTCCATTTTTTATTTAATTTATAGGAACTTGTAATGGCCACATTATGAGTTTTATCATAAGCAGAACGATACCAATTTCCATTATTGATTCCGGTTTCATTGGCAGTTCTTCCGGGAGTTCTTTGTTCGGAACGTGAAAGTGTGTAAGAAATCCAACCGTTGAATTTACCAGTATTTTTCTTGAACATTACTTCTAGTCCGTAAGAACGCATTTCACCATTAAGGATGACTTGTTCGATGGCTTCATTTGCAATTAAATCGGCACCATCAATGTAATCCATTCTGTTTTTAACTTTTTTGAAAAAACTTTCTACTTCGAGGGAATAAGCATCTTCTTTAAAGTTTGCAAAATATCCAATAGCTATTTGATCGGCTATTTGTGGTTTGATGAAATTATCACTAGGTGTCCAAACGTCCAATGGAGTTGGTGAAGCGGTGTTAGTGACTAATTGTAAATATTGAACCATTCGGTTATAACTAGCTTTAACTGATTTGTTTTCGTCCAATTCGTATGCCACTGAAAAGCGTGGTTCTAAATTATTGAAATCAGCAATTACTTCGTTTTTGCCATAAGATTCAGTTCCAATTGGAGTTGCTTTTTCATATATTTTCAAATCATTATCAAAAATTACTGCTTGGTTGTTGGCATAAATATTCTGAGTAGAATTTCCTAAACGATAGAATAGACTGTATCTTAAACCGTATTCAATATTGATATTGTCTGTTAATTTTTGTTCAGCTCCAACATAAAAAGCAGGTTCGAAAGCATATTTCTTTTCCAATTGGCGGAAGTTAATTCCAGAATCACTTCTAGAAGGTTCAATGGTTCCTGGGTTGAAATCATAATAAATACCATTGGCACCAAAATTCATTTTTATTTTATCAGATAAATAATATTTGAAATCGTATTTAATATTATAATTTTTTATTCCAGAATCCCAATTAAAGCCAACAAAATCTAAGTTAAGTCCATAATAATAATCGCTATAAATTAAGGATAAATTAGAAAATAATTGGTCTGAAAATAAATGGTTCCAACGTAGATTTAATGTTGAATTACCATAAGTGTTTGTAAAGCTTTGGTTTAATGAGAAAACATCTCTACCAAAATATCCAGAAAGGTATAAGTTGTTGTTTTTATTTAGTTTATAATTCAATTTGGTATTTAAATCATAGAAGTAGGCTGAGTTTTCATTATTAGATAATTTCAGAAATAAGTGGGCATATGAGCCTCGACCAGCAACAATAAAGGAACCTTTGTTTTTTACAATTGGACCTTCTGCTAGTAATCTGCTCGATATTAAACCAATACCGCCATTCATATGAAAACCAGTGCTGTTACCGTCTTTTTGATAAATATCTAAAACGGAAGATGCTCTTCCACCAAATCTTGCAGGAACTCCTCCTTTATATAATTTCAAATCTTTAATTGCGTCTGGATTAAAAACAGAGAAAAATCCAAATAAGTGAGAAGAATTATAAATAGTTGCTTCATCCAAAAGCACTAAATTTTGGTCAGCTCCACCGCCTCTAACATTGAAACCAGATTGTCCTTCACCAGCATTAGTTACTCCTGGAAGAAATAAAATGGATTTAATAATATCAACTTCTCCCAATACAACGGGCATCTGTTTTATTGTAGCAATTGACATTTTATTGACACTCATTTCAGGTTTTCTGGTATTTGTGCCAACTTTTTCTTTAATAATAACTTCTTGCAACAATTCGCCACTTTCAATTAAACTATAATTTTTTTTAATGTCTTGATTTAATGAAATTTTTTCGTCGATAGTTTCATAGCTTATGAAGCTGATACTTATTTCATAATCGCCTTTGGGAAGTGTAAGTGAGTAAAAGCCATATTCATTTGTAATTACTGATGATTTGGTTCCTTTTACAATAATGTTTACACCTATTAAAGTTTCATTATTTTTTTTATCTGAAATGGTACCACTGATGGTAAATTTTTCTTGCGAAAAACTTGACATTGAGGTAAGAATAAAGAGAAATATTGACAATAATCTATTGAAAGGCATGGTCTTTGATTTAGTTTTGCAAATTTGATAATTTATAAGGCTTGTTGTTGCGTAAAGAATGTTAATGTATGGTTAATAATTTAAAAAAGGTATTTTTTTTTTGAATATATTTACACTTTAATTAGATATGGTAAGGATTGTTTTTTTTATAGTATTTTTAATTTGTTTTTCTTTTAGTTCTTATGCACAATTTGAGCAAACCAAAAGAAAGGTAAATATTAGCGCTATGCCTGACAAAGCTAAAAAGAAGAAAGCTATTTTACCAGAAACTCCACCGACAACAGTTACACCAGAAATAAAATTTGAAAGTCAATATTTTAAAAAGGAAGATGACATATTGTTGAGAAGTTTGCCAAAAATGCCTAAGGTAGGTGAGGTAGAAACTCCAAAAACCTATGAAGTAAGAAGTGTTTCTGAAATTTATACTGAAAAAATACAAACCAAGATGGCTCAAGAAGGAATTTCAAGAGAGATTCTTAATAGTGATATTTTTTTGGGAGAATATACAGTTTATACAAACGAAATTAAGATTTCTGCAAGAGATTATAGTGCCATCGATGGTGATTTAGTTAGGATATGGTTAAATGGTGAAATAGTAACTAAAGTAATTGATTTAGAGACTGGCTATCAAAGATATGATTATATTTTGAAGGAAGGTTTAAATGTAATTCAAATTGAAGCACTGAATATAGGTTTGTCATTTCCAAATACAGGACAGTTTTCATTTGTTGATGGAAATGGTAAAATGATAACAGAACAATTTTGGGGATTAAATGAAGGTTATCGAGCCACAATAAAAGTATATAAAAAGAAAGGTTTAGAAGAAGAGAAAGAGAATAAATAAAAAAGACGACTATCAGGTCGTCTTTTTTATTTCTAATTTAGAAAATTATGCTAATTTTTTATCTAAATTTTCTTTTATAGCTGCTAAGAAATTTTCTGTAGTTGAGTAATCTGCAGAAGTTAAACCCTCTGGTTTTACTAACATTGCTAAATCTTTGGTCATTTTACCACTTTCAACAGTTTCTACACAAACTTGTTCAAGCTTGTTACAGAAATTAATTAACTCTTGGTTTCCGTCTAATTTACCTCTGTGTTCTAAACCTCTTGTCCAAGCAAAGATAGATGCAATTGGGTTTGTAGAAGTTGCTTTTCCCTGTTGGTGTTGACGATAATGACGAGTTACTGTTCCGTGTGCTGCCTCAGCTTCAACTGTTTTTCCATCTGGAGTTACTAATACTGAAGTCATTAATCCTAATGAGCCAAATCCTTGTGCAACAGTATCCGATTGAACGTCTCCATCATAGTTTTTACAAGCCCAAACAAATCCACCATTCCATTTCATTGCAGATGCAACCATGTCGTCGATAAGTCTGTGTTCGTAGGTCATTCCGTTAGCTTCAAAATCAGCTTTGTAATGTTGTTGATATACTTCTTCAAAAATATCTTTGAATCTTCCATCATAAGCTTTCAAAATTGTATTTTTTGTAGAAAGATATAAAGGCCATTTTTTTGTCAAAGCCATTTGAAAAGAAGAATGAGCAAATCCATAAATACTCTCATCAGTATTATACATAGACATTGCTACACCATCGCCTTTAAAGTCATAAACTTTCCACTCAGTTGTTTCACCAGCTTCATTTGTAAAAGACATGGTTAAAGTTCCTTTTCCTTTAATTACTTTATCAGTTGCTTTATATTGATCTCCAAAAGCGTGACGACCAATAACAATTGGTTTAGTCCAACCTTGTACATATCTTGGTACATTACTCATAATAATTGGTTCACGGAAAACTGTTCCACCAACGATATTTCTAATAGTTCCGTTTGGAGATTTCCACATTTCAGAAAGGTTGAATTCTTTTACGCGCTCTTCATCTGGTGTAATAGTAGCACATTTAATACCAACATTGTATTTTTTAATTGCTTCTGCAGAGTCAATTGTGATTTGGTCTTTAGTTGCTTCTCTGCTTTCAATTCCTAAATCGTAGTATTTGATGTCTAAATCAAGATATGGAAGGATTAGTTGTTCTTTAATGAAACTCCAAATAATTCGTGTCATTTCGTCGCCATCCAATTCAACTACTGGATTGGCTACTTTAATTTTTGCCATAATGTATTAATGTATTGTTGTTTGTTTTTATAAAATTCGCGATAACAAATATAAGAATAAGTAGTTAATTTTATTATTGTTGAGCTACGAAATCGATTGATTTATGAATTTGATATTTTAACAAACTTAAATTATGAATATGATAATTTAGGGTTGTTTTTTTTGCATAAAAAAAGCTTCGATAACATCGAAGCTTTTTTTATTGATAGAAAGTTTTGAATTATCTTCTTCTTTCTTTGATTTTTGCTTTTTTACCAGTAAGTTCTCTAAAATAGTAGATACGAGCTCTTCTAACTTTACCTCTTTGGTTCAATTCAATTTTTTGCAAAGCAGGCATATTAACTGGGAAGATACGTTCTACACCAACTGCACCTGACATTTTACGGATTGTAAAAGTTTCAGTCATACCAGCTCCTTTTCTTTGAATAACAACTCCTTTAAAAAACTGAGTTCTTGTTTTTTCACCCTCTTTAATTTCGTAGTATACAGTGATAGTATCACCAGCTCCGAATGTAGGGAAATCTTTTTTTGTTGATAATTCGTTATTAACGAAATCTACTAAATTTGCCATTTTTAATGCTAATTATGGTTTAAAATCTGAGCAACATTCACGGTTTTCGCCAGAGGTTGGTCAAATGTGGGTGCAAAAGTATAAATAAAATTTCAATAATCAAACCCCAAATCCCAATATTTTCAAATTTGGAATTTAATCCAATAAATCAGGTCGTCTATTTTTAGTATGTTCAAAAGCCATATCTTCTCTCCATTTGTCAATTTTTGCAAAGTGACCGCTTGTTAAAACTTCTGGAACGTTCCAACCTTTGTAGTCAGCTGGTCTAGTATATATAGGTCCTGATAGAAGTCCGTCTTGAAAACTATCTGTAAGTGCCGAAGTTTCATCAGATAATACTCCCGGTATTAATCGGATAATAGCATCGCAAAAAACAATTGCTCCAATTTCGCCACCACTTAAAACATAATCGCCAATCGAAATTTCTTTGGTAATAAAATGGTCTCTTACTCTTTGGTCAACTCCTTTGTAATGTCCACATAAGATTATAATGTTTTCATACATCGATGCAGTATTTGCCATCTTTTGGTTTAAAGTTTCACCATCAGGAGACATATATATGATTTCATCATAAGTTCTTTCACTTTTCAAATGGGTTATGCAAGCATCAATAGGTTGAATCATCATCACCATTCCCGCACCTCCTCCAAACGGATAATCATCAACCGATTTCTGTTTATTAGTAGTGTAGTCTCTTAAATTATGAAAATGAACTTCTACTAATCCTTTATCAATAGCACGCTTCATAATTGATGCTTCAAAAGGACTTCTAAGTAAATCAGGTAAAATGGTAATAATATCTATTCGCATTTGGCAAAGATAAATATTATTTTTTAGTTCCATGTATAGAATAAACCATTGGAATTTTATTTCCAAAATGTTTTATTCTAAATTTATTAGGTTCAAATTCTTCAGTTTCATTAAAGCAGTTGTATGGCGAATAATCATATTCATTGAAACAATTTATCTGTAAACCATTGTTTATTAATGAATTTAATAGTTCAGAAGTTGGATGATTCCAAGTCATTGTTTGTGTTGAAAGTTCAGCTTCTTTATCAGCATAAGTTCCTAATTCGTCTTCTATAATAGGCTCGACATTGAAATAGTTATAAAAAACATCCTTAAAATCATTGTCAAACATCCAAACGACAGGATGAAAATCAGCCATTATAAATTTTCCATCAGGTTTTAAAAAATGTGAAATAACTTTTGCCCATTTATCTAGATCAGGAAACCACCCAATAGTTCCATAACTTGTGAAAACAATATCGAATTTTTCATCAATAAACTTTGGAGCATCATAAATATCACAACATACAAATGTGGTATCTAAATTCAATTTTGATGCAAATTCTCGTGCTCTTTCAATAGCTTTATCAGACAAATCAACACCAGTTGCTTTTGCACCCATTCTCGAAAATGTCATCGTATCTTGACCAAAATGACATTGTAAATGTAAAATACGTTTTCCTTTTATATCACCAAGTAATTCTAATTCAATTGAATTTAAAGTTGATTTTCCGTCTAAAAAACCTTGCATATTATAAAATTCAGACGCAATATGAACATCGGTTTTATTGTTCCAAGTTTGTTTATTTATGCTTATGTAATCCAATTTGTTTGCCATTTCAAAAAATTTTAAAATCAAATGTACTATTTAAATCGAAACAATTAAAATTTTGTAATTTTGCAATTCAAATAAAAATACAATAGAATGGAAAACGGAATATATGCTAAATTCAATACCTCTAAAGGTTCAATTTTATTAAAACTTACACACGATTTAACACCAGGAACAGTTGGAAACTTTGTAGGATTGGCAGAAGGTCAATTAGAAAACACTGCAAAACCAATGGGAAAACCATATTACGACGGATTAAAATTTCACAGAGTAATTCCAGATTTTATGATTCAGGGTGGATGTCCACAGGGAATTGGTACTGGTGGGCCAGGTTATAGCTTTGAAGATGAATTTCATCCTTCATTAAAACATGATAAACCAGGCGTTTTGTCTATGGCAAATTCTGGTCCAGCTAGCAATGGTTCACAGTTTTTTATTACACATGTTCCAACAAATTGGTTAGATAACAAACATACTGTTTTCGGGCATGTTGTAGAAGGTCAAGATGTTGTAGACGCTATTGCTCAAGGTGATTTAATTGAAACGCTAGAAATTGTTAGAGTAGGTGAAGAGGCTGAAAAATGGAATGCAATTGAAGCTTTCAGAACATTTGAAGGTTCAAGATTGAGAAAATTAGAAGAAGCTAAAAAGCAAGCCGAAGAAGCAATGGAAAAGTTAGCGGCTGGTTTTGATAAAACTGAAAGTGGTTTGAGATACAAAATCATCCAAAAAGGAAATGGTAAAAAAGCAGAAGCAGGAAAAACGGTTTCTGTTCATTATACTGGACAATTAGAAAATGGTAAAACATTTGATTCCTCTTACCCAAGAAAAAAACCAATTGAGTTTCCTTTAGGAAAAGGTCACGTTATTGAAGGTTGGGATGAAGGAATTCAATTGTTAGAAGTTGGAGATAAAGCTCGTTTTGTGATTCCATCATATTTAGGATATGGATCAAGCGGTGCGGGAGGTGTTATTCCTCCAAATGCAACTTTAGTATTTGACGTTGAATTAATGGACGTGAAATAAGATATTGTAAATTTTTGTAAATTAAATGTAAAAAAAATTCCCAATAGTTATTCGAGGGCACTGAAAAAGTCTTTTTTCCAAGAAAGCATTTAAAAAAGGAGCAGAAAACGAAGTTTTTCTGCTCCTTTTGTCATATATTTAGCTGTAATTTTAAACGTTTTTTGATGTTAGTACAGCAACAAACAAGCCAATTTAGTGAACATTCCTCATTATATGATTCAATAGTTCCATAGAATAATCTTTTTAGAAAAATAAATGATTTGATTGATTTTTACTTTATATATGATGAATAATTAAATAAATATTGCAGCAATAACGGTCGTATAGCAG